>DASQPY010000105.1:0-40788 GCA_035643735.1 Actinoallomurus sp.
GGGGTCGGCGACTCCGGTTTCGGGCGCATTCACGGCGCCGACGGCCTACGGGAGTTCGCCCGCGCGAAGTCCATCACGCGCCAGCGGTTCTCGTCGGTGAACCTCACGTCCTTCAGACGGACGGACAAGGACATGGCGAAGGCCCTGCAGCTCGTCAACCTTCTGCACTCCAAGCGCCACAAGTGAGAGTTCGGGCCGCCGGGCCCCTACGCCCGGCGGCCCGTCTCATCAACCGCTCGCGCGCCGGGCCGCATCGCCGTCCCGGTGCGACCGGCGTTCGCCGATCGCGGTCTCCAGCCGCTCCAGCCGCCGCAGCGACCGCGGCGGGGCGATGCGCGTGTAGGCGATGGCGGCGGCGAAGAAGACGAAGCCGGGAAGCCCGGTCCCGACACGGTCGCTGGTAACACTGGTCAGGTCGGCGACGCCGAGCAGGGCGATCGTCCATGGGCCGTATCTCGCCTGCCACCGCAGGAGACGGCGCTTCCGGGCGGTCATCGCGAGGACGGCCCGGTCCAGTACGGGGTCGGCCGGGGCCTCGCCGGAACGGTAGGCCCGCGCCATGGCGATCCGCTCGGTCCTGGTCCACATACGGCGGAATCGCCGGTCCGCGAGGCCCGCGGCCGTCAGGACGGCCGCGAACGCCCCGGCCGCGAGCCCGCCGGACAGGTCCACGGCCGTACTCGCCTCGGGCGCGGCCAGCCTCAGGAACGCGCCGAACCCGGCCGTCGTGACGACGAGACAGCACAGCGCGGCGGCCCACAGCGGCATGATGGCGGGCCTTCTCACCGGCATGGACTCCGCATCTCCCGACATAGCGGAGCAACGGTACTAGAGCGCCCTCAGGACGTGCGTACCGATTCCCCGAGGGGGTAGGTGACGCCGGTCAGCCGTTCGGACTCCTGCCACAGACGGCGTTGCGCCGCGGTGTCGGTCGAAGTCGATGGTGCCGCGCCGGTTGCCCGGATCCTGCTCGACCGCCGTTGCGGCGTCGTGGGCCTCGGCGAGAGCGTCCGCCTGCACAGGTCGACGACGCCACCGACACGTACGCGTGCCTGCTCGGCCAGGGGATCGACGCACGTCACATCGCGGTCGCCGGGGACTCCTCCGGTGGCGGGCTGGCCATCACCACTATGCTGCGCGCGCGGCAGCGTGGGCTGCCGCCGCCGGCCGCGTCCATGCCGCTCTCCCCCTGGGTGGACATGGAGGTCCTCGGCGGATCGTACGAGTCGAACCGGGACAAGGACGCCTTCTTCTACCGCGAGGTCGTACGGGGACTGGCGGACCTGTTCCTCGGGACGGGCGGCGATCCGCGTGATCCCCTGGCCAACCCGCTTTACGCCGACCTCACCGGTCTGCCGCCGATCTACATCCAGGCGGGCGGCGACGAGACACTGGTGGATGACGCGCACCTGCTCGACGAACACACGCGCAAGGCGGGCGTGGAGGTGCGGCTCGACGTCTTCCCCGGCCAGCAGCACACCTTCCAGATGGCCGCGGGGCGCGCGCCCGAGGCGGACGAGGCGATCAGAGCGCTGGCCGGGTGGGTACGCCCGAGGCTCGGCCTCTGACCGGCCCGCTTCCGACGCGAGAGGGATGATGATGCCGAGCACGGGGACCGAGCGGGAGAGCGCGGAGTTCGGCCGGCTCACCGAGCCGTTCCGGCGCGAACTGCCGGCGCACTGCTATCGCATGCTCGGCTCACTGGACGAGGCCGAGGACCTCGTCCAGGAGACCTACCTGCGGGCGTGGCGTTCGTACGGCGGGTTCGAGGGACGGTCGTCGCTGCGGGTCTGGCTCTACCGGATCGCCACCAACGTCTGCCTGACGGCGATGGAGCACCGTGGCCGGCGGCCGCTGCCGTCCGGGCTCGGCGGCCCCGGCGAGGACCCCGACGGAGCTCCCGTCATGGCGGGCCCCGAGATCGGCTGGCTCCAGCCGATCCCGGACGCACGGGTGACGCCGGAGGCTGCGGACCCGGCGGCCATCGTCGCCCTGCGGGAAAGTCTCCGGCTCGCCCTCGTCGCCAGCCTGCAGTACCTGCCCGCGCGGCAGCGGGCCGTGCTCATCCTGCGGGAGGTGCTGGCCTTCCGTGCCGCCGAGGTCGCCGTGATGCTGGACACGACGACGGCGGCGGTCAAGAGCACACTGCAGCGGGCACGCGCCCGGCTCGACGAGGTGGGCGTGGCCACGGAACAGGTCGGCGAACCCGACGATCCGCGGTCCCGTGCCCTCCTCGAGGCCTACATCGCCGCCTTCGAGAACGCCGACGCGGCGGCCCTCGAACGGGTGCTGCGCGAGGACGCGACCCTGGAGGCGGTGCCGTCCCGTACGTGGTTCGCCGGCCGCCGCACCTGCATGCGCCACATCGCGCGGTTCCTTGGCGCTCCCGGGGACTGGCGGATGGTCCCCGTCGCCGCCAACGGCCAGCCCGCGGCCGCGGCCTACCTCCGTGGCGACGACGGTGTGCACCGGGCGTTCGGGGTCGCCGTACTCACCACGACGCCCACCGGGATCGCCCGCGTCGTGGTGTTCGGCGACCCCGGGCTGACGGCCGGATTCGACCCTCCTCCAAGGCCGTCTAAGGCCCCCTGAGGCGGTCTAAGGCGCCCTCAGGAGGCCTGAGGCGGTATCCGCCTGAGAGATAGTGCATCGTCCCAATGTGGGGGCACCGGGCTTAGCGCGAATCTTGGTACTGCGAGGCCGGATCGACCGGTTCGCAGCAGGAGGAGCCGGAAATGCATCCCGACATCATCAGGGCACTCATCAACGAGCACGTCCGTGACCTCGGCGCCGACGCCCAGATCGGCCGCCGGGCGCGGAAGAGCCGCGCGCGGTGAACCCGCGTCGGCCCGCTCAGCCGAATCCCGCCCACGCCGGAACCTCCCGGCCGGGCGGGATTCTTCGTCTGCGCCCGGCGTTGAGCACGGGATGAGGTCGACCGGGCGTCCGTTTCTTCTCCGGCTACTCGTTCCCACCGAGCCGGAGGGAATCCTTGATCTGGCCGAGCTTCGCGGCCGTCTCCGGGGTCCACTCCTTCTGCTGTCCACTCCGGCGGAGGGCATCCTCGACCTCGCTGAGCCTCGCGGAGGACAGGACGCCGGCCCGCTCGATCAGATCGTCCCGGGACACGGTGGTCAGCCAGGTGCACGGGGTGAAGCCCGGACGCGGGAAGGCGAACCGCAGCACGCCGTCGAAGGGCAGTCCGTCGAGGGCGCCGACGGCCACTTCGACACCCAGACCGCCGATGTCGACGCCCGCCGGAGCGACGACCTGCATCACCCGGAACCCGCACGCCTCTTCACCCGAAAGCAGTACGACCGGCCGTCGCTCGTCGAAGTCCACCCACCAGACCTCGCCACGCCGCATATGTCCTCCCCGGACAGGGGTCGTAGGGCGTGTCTGTCAGACACGCCTAGGCCTGGTCGGCGGCCGGCAGCAGGCGGTCGGCGGTGGCCAGGTCCGCGGCCGGCAGCAGCGGGGTGCCCGCGATCAGATCGGCGGCGCGCTCGGCGATCGCGATGGTCGGAGCGTTGGTGTTGCCGCGCGGCACGGCCGGCATGACCGAGGCGTCAACGACCCGCAGTCCGTCCACGCCGCGTACGCGCAGCTCCGGGTCGCACACCGACGCGTCGGTGCCGCCCATCGCGCACGTGCTCGTCGGGTGGTACAGCGTCACGACCTCGTGGCGGATCCAGTCGGTCACGTCGATGCCCTCGCCGGGAGCCGCCTCGCCGCCACTGATCCGCGCGAACGGGCGGTTCGCCGCGATCTCCCTGGCCTGGCCGACACCCGCGAGGAGTACCTCCAGGTCGGCGGGGTCGCTCAGGTACGCCGGGTCGATCAGCGGCTTCCAGCGCGGGTCGGCCGACCGCAGGGTGATGCTGCCGCGGCTGGCCACCGAGACCACCGTGGCGAAGACGGAGATCATCCGCTCGGCGACGTCGACCAGGCCCTGACCGACGTACGGAGTGCCGAGCACGTGGTACTGCAGGTCGGGTGCCGGCAGGCCCGGTGTGGTCCGGACGAACCCGCCGGCCTCGGCCACGTTGGAGGCGTACGGGCCGCGGCCCAGCGTCTGCCAGAGCATGAGGTTGCGCAGGTTGGCGACCTCCCACACCGACTTGGTCCCGGGCGTGTGCCACCGCACCGGCACGATGGGGTGGTCCTGCAGCCCGGTGCCGACCGAGGGCAGGTCCGCGACGACGTCGATGCCGAGCGAGCGCAGGTGGTCCGCGGGGCCGAGCCCGGACAGCATGAGCAGCTGGGGTGAGTTGACCGCCCCGCCGCACAAGATGACCTCACGCTGGGCGATCGCCTCCTCCTCGCGGCCGCCGGTCACGTAGCGGACGCCGGTCGCGCGGCCGTTCTCCACCAGGACCTTCGTCGTGAGCGCGTCGGTCTGGACGGTGAGGTTGGGGCGGTCGAGGGCCGGCCGGAGGTAGGCGTCGGCCGTCGAGCAGCGCCGTCCGCGCCGCTGGGTGACCTGGTAGTAGCCGACACCCTCCTGCTCGGCGCCGTTGAAGTCGTTGTTGGCCGGCAGGCCGAAGGCCTTCGCCGACTCGACCCACGACCGGGTCAGCGGGTGCTTGTAGCGTAGGTCCTCCACCCGCAGCGGTCCGCCGACGCCGTGAAACTCCGACTCGCCCCGCTGCTGGTCCTCGGCACGGCGGAAGTAAGGCAACAGGTTGGCATAGCCCCAGCCCTTGCAGCCGTAATCGTCCCGCCAGGTGTCATAGTCGTGCCGATGACCACGGATGTAGATCATCGCGTTGGTGGACGAGCTCCCACCCAGCGTGCGCCCGCGCGGCCAGTAGACGCCGCGTCCCTGCGCATGCTCCTGGGGCGTCGTCGTGTAGTTCCAGTCGTAGGGGCCCTTGAAGAGCGCCTGCAGGCCGGCCGGGATCTGGATCTCGGGCCCGTCGTCAGGCGGGCCGGCCTCCAACAGGAGCACGCGGGCACTGGAGTCGGCGCTGAGCCGGGCGGCGAGTACACAGCCCGCGCTACCGGCACCCACGATGACGTAGTCGTACACGGCGGCCTCCGGGGCTTGGGGGAACCTCGGCAAACCATATCGATATCGGCATGTTCAGGGGCAGTCCACCGAACGCGGTTCTAGAGAAACAGAGTTCCATCTCCACAACTAGTAGATCTCGACGGCCGACAGGGGGATGACTCGAATGTCAACCTGATGTGCATTACCTCAGCTTTACCTTTAGAAGGGGCGCTCGTGCGCAGAATCGCCATCGGTACCCTCGTCGGCCTCGCCGCCGCGTCGATCATGACAGCGGCCCCCGTGGACGCGGCCGGACATCCTCACCTGGACAAGCTGGTCAAACTCCAGGACATCCGCAGACACCAGCACGACCTCCAGACGATCGCCACGTACAACGGCGGCACCCGCGCCGCCGGAGAGCCCGGCTTCGAGGTCTCGACCCAGTACATCGTCAAGCAGCTCAAGAAGGCCGGCTACCAGCCGACGGTGCAGGACTTCCCGTTCGCCTACTACAAGGAGCGGACGCCGGCGGTCTTCGAGCAGCCCGGCGGGCCGTCCTACACCTACGGCACCGACTACGACACCCTCGACTACTCCGGCTCGGGTGACGTCACCGCGGTTGCCCGCGGCATCGACCCGGATGGCGCCGGGGTGGGCAGCGGTTGTGAGCCCGCCGACTTCACCGGACTCGGCAAGGGTGAGATCGCGCTGGTCAAGCGGGGCGGTTGCACCTTCTCCGACAAGACGAGCAACGCGCAGACCGCCGGTGCCGCCGCCATCGCGATCTACAACGACGGCACCGCGCCGGACCGTACCGGACCGGTGTCCGGCACGGCGGGCCAGGCCTGGCAGATACCGGTCATCGGCCCGAGCTTCCGACTCGGCACCGACCTGGTGAAGGCCGCCGCCTCGGGCACGCTGAAGCTGCACGTCAAGACCAGCACGATCAGCGAGCAGCGCACCGCGCACAACGTGATCGCCGACACCGAGCGCGGGCGCGCCGACAACGTAGTCGTCATGGGCGCCCACCTCGACAGCGTCACCAAGGGCCCCGGCATCAACGACAACGGCAGTGGCACCGCCACGGTCCTCACCGTCGCCGAGCAGATCGCCCGGCTCGGCGACCAGGTCAAGAACAAGGTGCGGTTCGCCTTCTGGGGCGCCGAGGAGGAGGGCCTGCTCGGCTCGACCTACTACGTCACGCACCTGACCGCCGCGCAGCGGGCCACGATCGCGCTCAACCTCAACTTCGACATGCTCGGCTCGCCCAACGGCCGCCGCGGAGTCTACGACGGCGACGACTCCGAAGGTACCGGCACCAACCCGCCCGCCGGATCGGGAGCGATCGAGAAGGTCTTCGCCGACTACTACGGCGCGCGCAAGCTGCAGACCACACCGAGCACGTTCGACGGGCGCTCCGACTACGGGCCGTTCATCAGCAACGGCATCCCGGCCGGCGGTCTGGACTCCGGCGCCGAGAAGCTGAAGACGGCCGAGGAGGCGAAGATCTACGGCGGCGAGGCCGGGAAGCCGTACGACGGCTGCTACCACCAGGCCTGCGACACCTACGCCAACAACAACGACACGATCCTCGACCAGCTCTCCGACGGCGCGGCGCACGCCGTCGAGGTGTTCGCCAAGAGCACGCTGCCGGTCAACGGCGACCGCTTCGCGGCCCGCACGGCGCTGCTGCCCCAGACGAAGCGGGCCCCCGCGAACCTGGTCACCAGCTGAGGAGGGGCGTACCCCGGCCGCTCCGCGCGGTGCGGCCGGGGTACGCGATATCGTGGCGCCCGGCACGCCCCTGAGGTCCGCCGGGCGCCACTTGTCAGGCCGGCCCGCGCGAAGACGGTACGGCTGTCACCTGGGAAGACGCCATTGACGGTGCCCGGCGTTGCCTGCGCCGGCGAAATTCACGCCGGCGGGTGCCCGAGCCGTCTGGTCACGGTCCTCGTTAGGGTTGGGGCCATGGCCAAGGACCGCGACGACCAGCCGGTCGTGCTCTCGAAGATCTACACCCGTACCGGTGACGACGGCACGACCAACCTCGGCGACATGAGCCGTACCTCCAAGAACGACCCGAGGCTCGTGGCGTACGCGGACGTCGACGAGGCCAACAGCGCGATCGGCGTGGCGATCACGCTGGGCGGGCTGCCGGAGGAGATCGCCACGCTGCTCCAGCGCGTGCAGAACGAGCTGTTCGACGTGGGCGCGGACCTGTGCACGCCCGTCGTGGAGGCCCCGGAGTTTCCTCCGCTGCGGGTCACCGCGGAATACGTCGACCGGCTGGAGGCGGCCTGCGACACGCACAACGAAGAGCTGCCGACGCTGCGCAGCTTCATCCTTCCCGGCGGCACCGCCGGCGCGGCGCTGCTGCACGTGGCCCGTACGACCGTACGCCGGGCCGAGCGGACGACCTGGGCGGCCCTCGACACCTACGACGACATGAACCCACTCACCGCGCGCTATCTCAACCGCCTGTCCGACCTGCTGTTCATCCTCGGCCGGGTGGCCAACGCCGACCATGGCGACGTGCTGTGGAAGCCGGGCGGCGAGCGCTGAGGCTCAGAGCCGGCGCGGGGTCTTAGTTGAGCGAGGACCCGGGCGGGGAGGACTCCAGCCAGGCGAGAAACCCCGTCAGCGCCGCACCGCTCATCGCCAGCTCGACGGTGTGCCCGTCGTCTTGGACCTCGACGATGCCGGTGTCGGGGTGCAGCGCCGCCTCCTCGGCGGCCTCCGGCTGGCGGCGGCCCGCAACGACAAGGCCCCGGCGATGGACGACCCGCCGGGGCCTGAAGCGAAAACCGAAAATCGCGAACCAGAGCAGCTCGTCACCGTTGTAACGGCCGATGCCGAGCCGCCATACGCCACGGCCGTCCGGCTCACGCAGGCTGCACTCCACCGTGCCGCCACGGCGTTCGAGCAGCCAGCGCCGGAGCGAGAGCATGGCGAACACGGCGACGACCGCCAGCAGGACAGCGGCAAGGATCCCGCCTACGTTCAGTGCCAGGTACCCGCCCACTCCCCCCTGCTCCCCCCGGAGATCGGTAGAAGATCAGACTTCTTCGCCGGCGGCTCTCAGTCGTGCCCGCGCGCGGCGCTGAACCGCGGCGGCCTCGTCGCCCTCTTGCGCCGAGACGCGTTCGTACTCCTCGCGGGCGGCGCGAACATCGATCTCGCCACCCAGCTCGGCGTACTCGGCGAGCACGGACACCTCGTTGGAGGCGACCGAGAAGAACCCACCGGAGACCATGGCCGCGACGACGTCGCCGCCGTCGGCCGGCTTGATGCGCACGACACTACCGTCCACCATCACGCCGAGGACCGGCGCATGGCCGGGCAGGATGCCCAACTCACCGTCAATGGTCTTGGCGACGACCATATCGGCTTCGCCGGCCCAGATCTCACGCTCGGGTGAGACCAGCTCGACGTGCAGCTTCGCCACTTGGCTCTCCTCTTAGTTTCCGGCCGGGCTACTTCTGCAGCTCCTGGGCCTTCTTCTCGGCCTGCTCGATGCCGCCGACCATGAAGAACGCCTGTTCGGGAAGATGGTCGTACTTGCCTTCGGTGATCGCCTTGAAGGAGGAGATCGTCTCGCTGAGCGGGACGTTCTCACCCGGCTGCCCGGTGAACGCCTCGGCCATGTACATCGGGTGGGACAGGAACCGCTCGATGCGGCGCGCCCGCTCCACCGTGACCTTGTCCTCCTCCGACAGCTCGTCGATGCCGAGCAGGGAGATGATGTCCTGCAGCTCCTTGTAGCGCTGCAGAATCCGGATCACTTCCTGCGCGACGTCGTAGTGCTCCTGGCCGAGGATCGTCGGGTCCATGATCCGCGAGGTGGAGTCGAGCGGGTCCACCGCCGGGTAGATGCCCTTCTCCGTGATCGCACGCGAGAGGACCGTCGTCGCGTCGAGGTGGGCGAAGGTGGTGTGCGGCGCGGGGTCGGTGATGTCGTCCGCGGGCACGTAGATCGCCTGCATCGAGGTGATCGAGTGACCACGGGTCGAGGTGATCCGCTCCTGCAACTCGCCCATCTCATCCGCCAGGGTCGGCTGGTAACCCACCGCGGACGGCATGCGGCCGAGCAGCGTGGAGACCTCCGAACCCGCCTGGGTGAACCGGAAGATGTTGTCGATGAACAGCAGCACGTCCTGGTTCTGGACGTCGCGGAAGTACTCCGCCATGGTCAGCGCGGACAGCGCGACCCGCAGACGGGTGCCCGGCGGCTCGTCCATCTGGCCGAAGACGAGAGCGGTGTCCTTGAGGACGTCCGCCTCCTTCATCTCCAGCAGAAGGTCGGTGCCCTCACGGGTACGCTCGCCGACGCCCGCGAACACCGAGGTGCCCCGGTGGTTACGGGCGACACGGGTGATCATCTCCTGGATGAGCACCGTCTTGCCGACACCCGCGCCGCCGAACAGGCCGATCTTGCCGCCCTTGACGTACGGGGTGAGCAGGTCGATGACCTTGATGCCGGTCTCGAGGATCTCGGTCTTGCTCTCGAGCTGGTCGAACGCCGGCGCGTGCCGGTGGATCGGCCAGCGCTCGGAGACCTCGATCGAGGAGGTCGGCACGTCCAGGGACTCGCCGATCGTGTTGAACACGTGGCCCTTGACGCCGTCGCCGACGGGCACCGAGATCGACTCACCGGTGTCGACCACCGGTGCGCCGCGCACGACGCCGTCGGTCGGCTGCAGCGAGATGGCGCGGACCATGTTGTCGCCGATGTGCTGGGCGGTCTCAAGGGTCAGCGTGCGCTTGTTCTCGCCGAGCGTGACCTCGATCTTCAGCGCGTTGTAGATCTCGGGCATCGTGTCGACGGAGAACTCGACGTCGATGACGGCGCCCGTGACGCGGGCGACCCGGCCCGTCGCCGTTGCGGTCTCTTCTACCGAAGCGGTCATGGTGGCTCTCACTCACTCCCCGCGGACGTCTCGGCGAGCGCGTTCGCGCCACCGACGATCTCGCTGATTTCCTGCGTGATCTCGGCCTGACGGGCCTGGTTGGCCACTCGGGTCAGGTTCTCGATCACATCTTTTGCGTTGTCGGTCGCCGACTTCATCGCCCGCCGGCGCTGTGCGTGCTCGGAGGCGGCCGCCTGGAGCAGCATGTGCCAGATCCGGCTCTCGATGTAGTTGGGCAGAAGGGCGTCGAGGACGGCACCGGCCGAGGGCTCGAAGTCGTACGCGGGCAGCCGTCCGTGGTCGTCCTGGTCGGGAAGCTCTTCGGCCTCCTCGATCTCCAACGGGAGGAGACGGCGTACCTGGGCGGTCTGCGTCAGCATCGAGACGAATTCGGTGAAGACGATGTGGATCTCGCCCACACCGCCCTCCTCGGTCTCCTTGTTGAACTCCTCGACGAGGGCACGGCCGATCGTCTCGGCGTGCTCGAAGCGCGGGTTGTCGCTGAAACCGGTCCACTCGGCGGCGAAGTCCCGCTCACGGAAGCGGTACCACCCGACGCCCTTGCGGCCGACGATGTACGGAACGGGCTCCTTGCCCTGTTCGCGCAGCAGCGTCATGAGACCCTCGGCCTCACGGAGGACGTTGGCGTTGTAGCCGCCGGCGAAGCCCCGGTCGCTCGTGATCAGGAGCACCGCGGCCCGGTTGGACTCGGGCTTCTCCGCCAGGAGCGGGTGGCTGATGCCGACGTTGTGGCTGACCAGCGCGGAGATCGCGCGCGTGATCTGCCGGGCGTACGGCCCCGACTCCTTGACCCGCTGCTGTGCCTTGACGATGCGGGAGGAGGCGATGAGCTCCTGCGCACGCGTGATCTTCGCCATCGACTTCGTCGTGGCGATGCGCCGCCTGACGACGCGAAGCTGGGCACCCATCCGCTACTTCTTCCTCACGCGGGTGATCTTCTCCTGCTCCACGTCACCCTCGTCGATCGCCTCGACCGTCTCCTCCTCGACCAGGAGGCCGTGGCTCGTGGTCTCAAAGCCCTGCTTGAAGTCCTTGATCAGGTCCTTGAGCTTCGTGGCGGCGTCGTCGTCGAACTTGCCGGTCTCCCGGATCGTCTCCAGCAGGCCGGACTCGTTGCGCTTGATGTGGTCCAGCAGCTCGCTCTCGAACCGGCGGATGTCCTCGATCGGCACCTCGTCCAGCTCGCCATTGGTGCCCGCCCAGATCGTGACGACCTGCTCCTCCATCGGGAACGGGTCGTTCTGCGGCTGCTTGAGCAGCTCGACCAGGCGGGACCCGCGGTCCAGCTGGGCGCGCGACGCGGCGTCGAGGTCGGACGCGAACGCCGCGAACGCCTCGAGGTCACGGAACTGGGACAGGAACAGCTTCAGGTTGCTCGTGGCCTTCTTCATCGCCTTGGTCATCGCGGCGCCGCCGACGCGGGACACCGAGATACCGACGTTGATGGCCGGGCGGACACCCTGGTTGAACAGGTCGGTCTCGAGGAAGACCTGCCCGTCGGTGATCGAGATGACGTTGGTCGGGATGTAGGCCGAGACGTCGTTGCCCTTGGTCTCGATGATCGGCAGGCCCGTCATCGACCCGGCGCCCAGCTCGTCCGAGAGCTTCGCGCAGCGCTCCAGGAGACGCGAGTGCAGGTAGAAGACGTCGCCGGGGTACGCCTCGCGGCCCGGCGGGCGGCGCAGCAGCAGCGAGATCGCGCGGTAGGACTCGGCCTGCTTGGACAGGTCGTCGAACACGATCAGGACGTGCTTGCCCTCATACATCCAGTGCTGGCCGATGGCCGAACCGGTGTAGGGAGCGATGTACTTGTAGCCCGCGGGCTCGGAGGCCGGGGCCGCCACGATCGTGGTGTACTCCAGCGCGCCGGCGTCGCGCAGCGTCGCCTGCACCTGCGCGATCGTCGAGCCCTTCTGGCCGATCGCGACGTAGATGCAGCGGACCTGCTTGTCGGGGTCGCCGGTCTCCCACGCCTGCTTCTGGTTCAGGATCGTGTCGATCGCGACCGTGGTCTTGCCGGTCTGCCGGTCGCCGATGATCAGCTGGCGCTGACCGCGGCCGATCGGCGTCAGGGCGTCGATCGCCTTGATGCCGGTCTGCAGGGGCTCGCCGACGGGCTGGCGCTGCATGACGCCGGGCGCCTGCAGCTCGAGCTCGCGACGACCGCTCGTCTCGACCTCACCCTTGCCATCGATCGGGTTGCCGAGTGAGTCCACGACGCGGCCCAGGTAGCCGTCGCCGATCGGGACCGACAGGACCTCGCCGGTACGGCGGACCTGCTGGCCCTCTTCAATCTTGGAGAAGTCGCCCAGGATGACGACACCGATCTGCCGAACGTCAAGGTTCAGCGCGATGCCGCGCGTGCCGTCCTCGAACTCAAGGAGTTCGTTCGCCATGGCCGAGGGCAGGCCCTCGACGAAGGCGATGCCGTCGAAGCACTCGACGACGGTCCCGACCTCCTCGCGCGCGGCGGCTTCCGGCTCGTACGCCTCAACGAAGCGCTCGAGGGCGCCCCGAATCTCCTCCGGCCGGATCGTCAGCTCCGCCATGTCTTCTTCGTCTCTCTCCGTGAGTCCAATGCGTGGGTTCAGCTCGCCCGCTCGATCCGCCGGCGGATGTCTGCCAGGCGGCGAACGATGGTGCCGTCGATTTCCTCATCCCCCACTCGGATGGACATTCCACCCAATACGGAGGGATCGACCTCGATGTTCAGGTGAACGTCGTGGCCGTACTGTGCCGAGAGAACGGCGGCGAGTCGCGTCTTCTGCTGCTCGCTCAGCTCCACGGCGGTGCGGACCACCGCGACGAGGCGGTCGCGGCGCTCGGCGGCGATGCGGCCGAACTCGGCCAGCACACGCTCCAGACTACGTCCTCGCGGATGCGTCACCGCCTCGATGATCAGCCGCAGCGCCGATGGCGTCGTCTTGCCGTCGAGCAGGTCGGTCAGCAGCTCGGCCTTGCGTTCGGCCGACACGCGCCGGTCGGCCAGCACTCCGCGCAGCTCCGGCTGCCCCTCGACGATGCGGCCGAAGCGGAACAGCTCGTCCTCAAGATCGTCAAGGTCGCTCACGGCCTCGGCGCTCGCCACCGTGGCGATCACGGCGAGCCGTTCGAGAGCGTCGGTGAGGTCAATCGACCGCGTCCACCGCGGCCGTACGATGTCCGCGACGAACTCCGCGGTGACCGAGTCGACCTTGCCCTCCAGAACGGCCGCGGCGAACTGCCCCCGCTGCTCCGGAGGCCGCGACGGGTCGGACAGCGCCCGCCGCAGCACGTGCTCGCGGTCGAGCAGCCGCAGCACCGCGAACAGCTCGTCGCCGAGCGTCGCGGCGTCGCCCGCGGACAGCGCGGACTCGAGCCGCTCCTCCGCCTCGGCGAGTGATGCCCTGCTAGCGCCCCTCATTACGCCCCCGCCCGCGCCCGGTCCTCAAGCTGGTCGAGGAACCGGTCGACGGTGCCGCGGCGGCGGGCCTCGTCCTCCAGGGACTCGCCCACGATGCGGCCGGCCAGGTCGACGGCCAGCTCACCGATCTCCGCGCGCAGCCGCGTGAAGGCCTGCTGGCGGTCGGCGTCGATCTGGGCGTGCGCCTGGTCGATGACCCGCTGGGACTCGGCCTGCGCCTGCTCGCGCATCTCCGCGATGATCTGCGCGCCCTGCTCACGAGCCTCCTCGCGGAGACGAGCTGCCTCATGCCGCGCCTCGGCGAGCTGCTCCTTGTACTGCTCGAGGAGCCGCTGGGCCTCGTCCTGCGCCTCTTCGGCCCGCTTGATACCACCCTCGATCGCGTCGGTGCGCTCGGCGAGGGTCTGCTGGATCCGCGGGATCAGCATCTTGCCGAGTACGAAGAGCACGACGAGGAACGCGAAGATACCGAAGACCAGCTCCGCCGCGTCGGGGAGCAGGGGGTTCGGGTTCTTCGTCTCCGCGGCAAGGAACCCGGCGGCGTGTTCGGCCAGGATCATGGCGTGCACAGCCTTCCGTCAGAGGACCTGGGTCAGGAGGTGTAGATGAACGGCGCGACCAGACCGATCAGGGCGAGCGCCTCACTGAAGGCGAAGCCCAGCAGCATGTTCGTGCGGATGGTGCTGGTCAGCTCCGGCTGACGGGCGATCGCGTTGACGCCCTGACCGAAGACGATGCCGACGCCGATGCCCGGGCCGATGGCCGAGAGGCCGTACCCGATCGACTTCAGGCCGGGGTTGATGTTTCCGTCGAACGCGGCGGCGAGGATGGACATTCGAATTCCCTTTTCAGTCGGCCGGCGGGTCGTCTCCGCCGGTCAGGTGATGACGATCTGCGGTCGGGTCTCAGTGGTCGGAGTAGAGGCCGGCGCTTATGTAGAAGGCGGCCAGCAGCGTGAAGACGTAGGCCTGCACCGCCTGGATGAACAGCTCGAAGGCGGTCATGACGATGGTCAGTACCACGCCGAGGACGCCCACGCCGAAGCCGAGCGGGGTGACCTTCTCCCAGAGGAAGTGAAAGGCGACGGTCGCGAACAGTGCGATCAGGATATGACCGGCGAACATGTTCGCGAAGAGCCGTACGGCGTGCGTGAACGGCCGGATGAAGAAGGTCGAGACGAACTCGATCGGGATGACGATGATGTAGAGCGCCCAGGGCAGGTCGGGCGGCATCGTCGCGTTCTTCAGCAGGCCGAAGAGACCCTGGCTCTTGACCCCCACGACCCAGAAGGTCAGGTAGATCAGGACGGCCAGCACGAGCGGGAACGCGATCCGGGAGTTCACCGGGAACTGGGCGACCGGCACGACCGACATGAGGTTGCCGATCCACACGAAGAAGAAGACCGGTATCAGCAGGCGCATCCAGGACTCGGCGTCCTTGCCCAGGAACGGCCGGCCGATCTCGTCGCGCACGAACATGTAGGCGACCTCGCCGACGTTCTGCCAGCCTCGCGGCACCAGCTGCGGCTTGGAGAACGCGGCCCAGAAGAAGCCGATGACGATGATCATGACCAGCAGGACCAGGACGATCGGCTTGGCGACCGCGAAGGGACCTATATGGAAGAGGGGCTTCCACTCGAACAGGCCGAGTCCCGGGGCTTCGAAATCTTTGGCGAGGATGTGCGGGGCACTCACCCGGTGTTCCTTTCGCTGTCGTAGCTCATCAAGGCGGCAACCTTGCTGTCGTCTCGGTGGGCCACGGCCCCGCTCGGCGCGCTCAGCGGCCGTAGCGGACGTAGACCAGGTATCCAGCGAAGACCAGGCCCAGCACCAGGAAGATGGGTAGCAGCGCCTGGATGTCCAGCCATCGAGCGAGGAGCCAGCCCACACCGCCGAAGACCAGCATCCCAGCCAGAATGGTGGCGGGGGCGGCCGACACGGCGTTCGCGAACTCGCGGTCTTCCGACTCGGTGGGCAGACGCCCATTTCCAGTCATCGCGCTCCGGACGATAGCAGGCCACCTGCCGCATAGTCATATTGGAGTAGTCCAATGTCATCATGTGCCGGGTTTGCCAAGATCACGCGACCCGTGGCCGGAGTCGACGTAGGGGGCCTTGGCGTTGATCGTGGCATTCACCTCGGCGGCGAGCCAGACGATGGTAAGGGCGAGCACGGTCCAGCCGAACGCGTGGGCGTTCCAGGCGGTCACGTGGTTGAGCGCCGCGATCAGCGCGAACACCGCCACCAGCTTGACGAGATAGCCGAACAGACCCGCCACCATCACGAGCTGTTGCGACAGTCTCGAGACATAGCTGACGACGAGCATCCCGAGGGTGAAGAATACGAGCACGAGAACAGCCCCGATGGCCGAGCCGAGCGCGCCCTTGCCTCCTGCGAGCAGGAGACCGGCGATGACGGCGCCCAGGCCTGCCAGACTTGTGGGGATCGCGGCGCCGCGGAGGATCCGGGCGTCGGTGGAGTGCATGTGTGCTCCGGGGTGTCACAGTGGGTGGTTGCTGCCCGCTCGTGAAAGATATCACAAGCTTCTCAGACTCCAGGATTACCCGTCAAGTAATGGCAAAGTGCGCAGTTCAGGCGGGCTGCCGAGGTCGCTCGTCGGCTGATCGTTCCGCGGTACGGTGCCGTCGCCCGTGCGGCCGCAGTTGCGGGAAGGCCATGACGACGAGTGCCGCGATCGCGACCAGGCTCGCGACCGACAGCACCACGAGCGGCGACTTGACCGCCGACAGCGCGACCACGCCGAACGAGAACAGCCCCGTCCACAGGTACATCACCAGGGCGGCGCCCCGGTGGGAGTGGCCGAGGTCGAGCAGCCGGTGGTGCAGGTGCTTTTTGTCCGGCGCGAACGGCGACCGGCCGTCGTAGGAGCGGCGGATCACCGCCATCAGCATGTCGGCGTACGGGACGACCAGGATCGCGAGCGGGATCAGCGGCAGGATCGTCGGGAACCGGTTGATCGAGCCGCGCAGCGCGACCGGGTCGAACCCCGACACCGTGATCATGGACGTGGCCAGGAGCAGCCCGATCAGCATCGACCCGGTGTCACCCATGAAGATCCGCGCCGGGCTGAAGTTGTGCGGCAGGAACCCCACGCACATGCCGGCGAGGACCGCCGCGATGAGCGCGGGCGCCGACTGGTGGTCCAGATGGACGACGACCGTGACCAGGAAGGCGTAGAGGAAGAAGGCGAGCGCCGATACGCCGACGATGCCGGCGGCCAGGCCGTCGAGGCCGTCGATGAAGTTGACCGCGTTGATCGTGGCGACCACGAGGACGATCGTCAGCGGCACGCCGTACGACGGGGGCAGCACGAGGGTCGCGCCCGGCAGCGGGATCCACAGGAGCTGCACGCCGTTCATGATGAGCAGGCCGGCCGCCGCGACCTGACCGGCCATCTTGGTCAGCGCGTCGATCTCCCACCGGTCGTCGGCGATGCCGACCACGACGAGCAGGCCACCGGCCGACAGGAGCCCGATCCAGGTGGGGCTTTCGGTGAAGACCTTGTGCAGGTGAGGCAGGCGTGAGGCCATCAGCAGCGCCGCCAGCATCCCGAGGAACATCGCCAGGCCGCCCAGACGCGGCGTCGGGATCGCATGGACGTCGCGGTCGCGTACCGGGGTCATCGCCTTGAACCAGATGGCGAACTTCAGCACCAGCGGAACGAGGAGGTATGTGACGATCGCGCCCGTCAGGAACGTGAGGATGTACTCCCTCACCGCTCCACCTCCCTTGACCGGGCGCCGGCGCCCGTTACGAACCAGGCACCAACTCTATTGCTCCTGGCCGACCGGGACGCCCGTCGCAGGTACTCACGTCCCGGGATCGGCGCATCACATTTCAGTCACCCTGCGTGAGCCTCCACAGTTCAGTGGCGGTGCTCGCTAGGGTGCGCCCGTGAAGGTCACCCAGATCTGCGCACTCGTTCTCGCGCTCGGCTCCGGCTGCGCACGCGGCACGACGCTGCCCGAGGCGGCCGGCCGGCTCGAGTCCGACTCTCGCGATGTCCTGGCCGAGGGCGCGCGAAAGCTCGGCACACCCGGCGCGCGTCCCCGGATCGTCTTCGACGCCCGTCATCCGTGCGGGGACGGCAGGTCCCGACAGCTCCTGCGCGGCACCGTCCCGTTGCGTCAGGGACCCGATCCACGCGTCGATCTGGACAATGCGACCGATGTCTCGATCGGACTGGCGCGGGCGCGGGGTTATCGGCTCGAACACCCGCCGGCAATCACGCGCCAATTCCGTACTTTCACGATGATGCGCGAAGGCTCCATCGTGCGAATGGTCGTCCAACTCCACGGCGGACATCACTCCTCCATGCGCATCGACGCCTCCACTCTCTGCCTTCCGGGCGCCTGACGAGCGCGCGTACAGCCGAGAGTGAACGAGGGCGGCGTCGGTGACGCTGCGTTCTCCCAGGTCCCGGGGGGTCGCCGCGTGGCGGCGAGCTCTCGGAGCGCGCGGGTACGTGCCGACCTGATCCGTTAGACACCTGAATGAGGGCATTGGTTTGGCCACTCCGGTCACGAATACATCACGTACGCGATACTCCCCCTCTGCGCATCTCTTTTTCCGGGCAAGGACCGAAGTGCTCGGGCTGCTACCATCGCCGTTTCGTTCCGGCGAGGCGATCATCAGGGGGATCAATGCGGGGAGTCGCGATGGTGACTCTGGCGGCCGGTGTCATCATCACCGCGCTCTCGCTGACCGCGATCCCGGCGGACGCCGAGGCCGGCTTCTGGCGGTCGGCGGGACTGTCCGGGGTGGACGCCTTCGGCGTCTACCGCACGCACGCGGCCAAGGTGAAGCTCTCCTTCTTCCTCAAGGACCTCAAGAAGGACGGGGCAAGCCCCTCCGTCCGGTTCACCTTCACCGAGCGGCACCACCAGAACTTCGTACGCGTCGCGGCGCTCCGTCCCGGGGTGCACCGCGCGTGGCAGACCGTGAGCTCGGCGAACACCGCCCACCTGTACGTCCAGGAGTGCGTCGGGACGTGGCACCGAAAGGCGTTCCGGACCAAGAAGTGCGCAGGCTGGCGCCGGCGCTACTGACGGTGCTGTTCTTCGGCGGGGGTGGCGGGCGCGTCCGCGCCGTCCGGCGTCCCTGCCGCCGTCTCAGCGGGCTCCGCGGGCTTTGCCGCCTCCGCGGACGCCTCGGACTCGGCCGCCTCCGCGGAATCCGCGGGCTTGGCCGCCTCCACGGGCTTGGCGGGCTCTTCGGACGTGGCGGGCTCTTCGGGCTCCTCAGCCTGTTCGGCGGGCTCGTCGTCGTCGCTGAGCAGCACCCCGCACACCTCGCGGATGCGTTCTTCGGAGATGGCTCCCGCGCGCAGGAGACGCGGGACGGCGCCGGTCAGGTCCACGATCGAGGAGGGATCCGCCTCGCCACTCGCGCCGTCGTCGAGGTAGACCTCGACGGAGTCGCCGAGCTGTGCCTCGGCGTCCTCGGCGGTGCGGGCCGGCGCGGCGCCTGAGCGGTTGGCGCTGCTCACCGCGAGCGGCCCCGTCTCCTTGAGCAGCTCCAGCGTCAGCTGGTGCAGCGGCATGCGGACCGCGACGGTGCCCTTGCTGTCGCCGAGATCCCAGGCGAGAGTGCTGTTGGCCCGGCACACCAGCGTGAGCGCCCCCGGCCAGAACTCATCGACGAGGTCCTGCCCGTACGTGCCGAAGTCCTCGACCAGCGCCTGGGCGGCACGGACCGAGCCGACCAGCACCGGAGCGGGCATGTCGCGGCCACGGCCCTTGGCCTCCAGCAGTGCGGTCACCGCGGCGGGGGTGAAGGCATCGGCACCGATGCCGTACACCGTGTCGGTCGGCAGCACCACCAGCTCGCCGCGGCGTACGGCCGAAACCGCCTCCGCGATCCCGCGCGTGCGCTCCATCGGGTCTGAGCAGTCATAGCGTCGGCTCACGGCCGCCATTCTTCCACCGCCCGGCAGTCCTTCACGCACGAGCCTCACGCACGGGCTCAGTCGGTGCCCAGACGTGCGGTGACGAAGCGGTCGCGGCCGGTCAGGTCCTTGTGGTTGCGCATGTCGCGCCACCCGTGTTCTTCGGCGAAGATCCAGTAGACCGGGTTGCCCTGCAGGTCGCTGTGCTCGACGGCCGCCCAGCCGCCGGGGCGCAGCAGCCGCCGCGCCGCGCGCTCGACCACGCGGACCGCGTCCAGGCCGTCGTCGCCGCCACCCCACAGGGCCGGCGGCGGGTCGAAGTCGCGCACGTCACCCGGGACGTACTCCCATTCGGACATGGGGATGTACGGCGGGTTGCTGACGACCAGGTCGACGGTGCCGTCGAGATCGCGCAGAGCGTCGGCGAAGTCGCCGAGGTGCAGCCGGACCCGGCCGCGTTCGTCCAGGTCCTCGACGTTGCGGGTGGCGTGGACGTAGGCCTTGGGGTCTTTTTCCACCGCGTGCACCCGCGCGCGGGGAACCTCCTGGGCGATGGACAGCGCGATGGCGCCGGAGCCGGTGCCGAGGTCGACGACGAGCGGGTCGCCGACATCCATGGTGCGAAGCGTGTCGATCGCCCAGCCCGCGACCACCTCGGTCTCCGGACGCGGCACGAACACGCCCGGCCCCACCCGCAACTCCAGATAGCGGAAGAACGCCCGCCCCGTAATGTGCTGCAGGGGCTCGCCCGCCTCACGGCGTGCGATGCCCTCCCAGAACCGCGCGTCGAACGAGGCGTCCGGCACACCATGCAGCTCGGCGCGCCTGACGCCGTGCACGAACGCCGCGAGCTCCTCGGCGTCGGCCCGGGGCGACGGAATCCCCGCGGCGGCCAGCCGTGCCGTCGCGCGGGCGATCTCGTCGGAGAGCAGATGGTTCATTGGTTATGTCACTGGTCAGGTTGCTTCTGCGAGCTTGTGCTCCATGTCGGCGTCGACGAGCGCCTGGATGACGTTGTCCAGGTCACCGTCGAGCACCTGGTCGAGGTTGTAGGCCTTGTAGCCCACGCGGTGGTCGGAGATGCGGTTCTCCGGATAGTTGTAGGTGCGGACCCGCTCGGAACGGTCGACCGTGCGCACCTGGCTCTTGCGCTCGGCCGCCGCGGCGGCGTCGGCCTGCTCCTGCGCGGCGGCCAGCAGCCGGGCCCGCAGGATGCGCATGGCCTGCTCCTTGTTCTGGAGCTGACTCTTCTCGTTCTGGCAGGAGACGACGATGCCGGTGGGCAGGTGCGTGATCCGGACCGCGGAGTCGGTGGTGTTGACGCTCTGGCCGCCGGGGCCGCTGGAGCGGAACACATCGATGCGCAGATCGTTCGGGTCGATCTGGACCTCGACGTCCTCGGCCTCGGGCACGACGAACACGCCCGCCGCACTGGTGTGGATACGGCCCTGGGACTCGGTCGCGGGGACCCGCTGGACGCGGTGCACACCGCCTTCATACTTCAGACGCGCCCACACACCCTCGGCGGATGCGCGTGACTTCACCGCGACGGTGACGTCTTTGTAACCACCGAGGTCGGAGTGCTGGGCGTCGATGACCTCGGTCTTCCAGCCGGCACGCTCGGCGTAGCGGAGGTACATCCGCAGCAGGTCGCCCGCGAACAGCGCCGACTCCTCACCGCCCTCGCCCGCCTTGACCTCGAGAATGACGTCCTTGCCGTCGCTCGGATCGCGCGGCACGAGCAGCCGTCGCAGCGTCTCCTCGAGCTCTCCGATGCGCTTTTCCAGCTCGGCCGCCTCTTCGGCGAACGCCGGGTCCTCGGCCGCCAGCTCGCGGGCGGCGGCGGCGTCGTCGTGAGCCGCGCGGTACTCGCGCGCGACCTCGACGATCGGCCGGAGCTCGGCGTAGCGCTTGCCGAGACGACGCGCCTCGGCCTGGTCGGCGTGTACCGCCGGGTCGGCGAGCCGCTTTTCGATGTCGGCGTATTCGCTGGTCAGATCGTCGAGATTCACGTCAGGTCCTGGGTTGGCACTGGGCAGGCAGGCCGGCGCCGACCGAAGATCGCCTCTTCGGCCGGCGAAACACGCAATGGTTACTTCTCGTCGCCCGTGGCCTTCTTGCCGCCCGTGGCCTTCTTGCCGAAGCGCCGTTCGAACCGGGCCACACGGCCACCGGTGTCGAGGATCTTCTGCTTGCCCGTGTAGAACGGGTGGCAGTTCGAGCACACGTCGGCGTGAATGGCGCCATTCTGAGCGGTGCTGCGGGTCTCGAAGGTGTTCCCGCAGGTACACGTCACAGTGGTGACGTCATAGTCCGGGTGGATTTCAGGCTTCACTACTTCTCCTCGCTTCAGGCGGTCGCCGGGTCATCTCCGGGGATCCGGGGATGTGAACCGGTACCGCAGCGCGTACCAGTGTGCCAGATTGCACAACATGCCGAGGCCACCGCGCATTCCCCGGCCCGTACGGGGCCCGTGGGCCCGCGTACGGGGCCGGCTAACGCGGGACCGGGGCCGGGTGTTCCGCGGGGCTCGCAGGGACCTCCTCCTCGCCGTGGGAGACCTTCGGCAGCCATCCGAGCCGGCGGGGCAGGTACCAGTTGGCCTCGCCGAGCAGGGCCATCACCGACGGCAGCAGCACTGCGCGTACGACCGTCGCGTCGAGTAGCACGGCCACCGCGAGCCCCACTCCCATCTGCTTCATGTCCTGCATCGACAGCGTCCCGAACACCGCGAAGATGGCGACCATGATCACGGCGGCGCTGGTGACGACGCCGGCGCTGGACCGGACCCCGTGCGCCACGGCGTCGCGGGTGCGCAGGCCGCGGTCGCGGGCCTCGCGAATCCGGGACACGACGAACACGTGGTAGTCCATCGACAGCCCGAACAGCACCACGAAGACGAACAGCGGCATCCAGGACTCGATCGCGCCGGCCGGCTCGGCACCGAACAGGCCCGCGCCCCAGCCGTGCTGGAAGACCGCGACCATGACGCCGTACGCCGCCGCCACCGACAGCAGGTTGAGCACGATCGCGGTCACCGCGATGGCCACGGACCGGAACGAGACCAGCATCAGCAGGAACGTCACGACCATCACGAAGGCGAACACCGGCACGATGTCCGCGCGCAACTGCGCGGTGAAGTCGAGCGACCCGGCGAGCTCGCCGGTGACGTACGCCGTCGCGACGCCGCCGACCGTCGCGGGCACGAGCCGGTCCCGCAGGGTCGTGAGGGCGTGCCGGGACGTCGCGTCGTCGCCGTCGCCGGCGAGCGGCACGTCGATCTGGGCGATGTTGCGGTCGGCGTGCATGGTCACGGTGACCGGACCGCTGAACTCCCCGTTCCGGCCGGCCTGGTCCTTCAGGTCCGCGATGGCCTGCCGTACCCGTGGCGCGCCGATGTCGGTGGCCTTGACGACGACCTGCGCGGGCGCCGGGCCGCCGGGGAACGCCGCGGTGATGCGCTGGTAGGCGTCCACCATCGGGGTGCCCTTCGCCATCTGCTGGTCGATGCGGAGCGACGCGGTGCGCATGCCCACGGCGGGCGCGGCCAGGACGAGCAGGATGCCCGCAGCGAACACCGCGAAGATCGCCGGGCGGGCGAGCACGGGGCGCAGCAGCGCGGACGACACCCGTCCGCCGGTGCTCCGGCGGCCACGGCGGCGGTTCAGGAACGGGATGCGGCCGAACTCCACCTTGTCGCCGGCCAGGGACAGCAATGCCGGCAGCACGGTCACCGAGCCGAGCATCGCGATCAGCACGACCAGCATGGTGGCGAGCGCGAAGCCCTTGAACAGCAGCAGCCCGGAAAGGAACATGCCCGCCATGGCGAGCATGACCGTGAACCCCGAGACCAGGACCGAGCGTCCCGATGTCGCGGCCGCGATCCGCAGCGCGGTCGCCTTGTCATGGCCCGCCGCGCGCTCGTCGCGTTCGCGGCGGATGTAGAACAGGCAGTAGTCGACGCCGACCGCCAGGCCCAGAAGCAGCATCACCGAGCTGGTCGTGTCGAAGACGTGCAGCTCGTGGCTTGCCACGGCGAGCAGCCCGTTGGCCGCGACGAACGCCGTGAGCGCGAGCCCGACCGGCAGCAGGGCGGCCAGCAGTGCCCCGAACGCCACCAGCAGGATGCCGAGGGCGAGCGGCACGGCGGTCCACTCCGCCCGGGCGAAGTCATTGCCCAGGATGTCGTTCAGCCACTTGCCCGAGCTGGCGTCGCCGAACTGGCCGATCGTCACCTCCGGACGGGCGGCCTTGACCCGGTCGACGGCGTCGAGCACGGGCTGGACCCGGTCCGGCGCGGTGTCGGGGTCACCGGTCAGGTCGAACCTCACCAGCCCGTCGCGGCGGTCCTTGGAGGCCAGGACGGGCTGAAGGTCATCGACGCGCCCTGTCGCCCGCACCCCGGCGGCGACGGCCTTGGCCGCGTCGCGCCAGCCGTCCGGGGCCTGGCTGTGCACGATCACCATCTCACCGGCCGGGTGCTGGATCCCGGCGTCGGCGAGGATCTTCTCGGCGCGTGCGGAGTCTCCGGCGCCGTTCTCGTACGGCTTCATCGTGGCCTGGCCGGCCATCCCGCCGATCACGCTGGCGGCGATCACGAACAGCAGCCAGCCGATGATCGCCGTCTTACGGTGGCGCACACTCCAGCCGCCCAGGCGGGCGGCGATCGAGGAGGGGGCGCCGGGGTGGTCTCTCATGAGCGTCTCCCGAGGTCGTGGGTCTGCCAGAGACGCTAGGAACTCGCGGGGGCCCTCCCCAGCCGGTCAGCACCCCGTCGGCAGGGACGCGGCACCCCTGGCAGGGGTGGTGCCAACGACACCATCGACCGGTCGCTGGACCCAGTGACCGGCGCCGGTCCGGTCACGACACTCGAGAGTGCAAGATAAGACCGGGCTCGGGAGGAACGATGAACATTCGCGCCACAGCACTGGCGGCCGTACGCGGGCTGGTGCTGGCCTTGTTGTCGATGGTCGCGTCGCTGACGTTGTTCATCTTCACGGTCGTGACGATCTCCCTGTCGTCGGTGCTCGTCGGGGTGTTCCTGCTTCCCCCGCTCATGGCCGGCGTCCGCTCCTACATCAACCTGCGCCGGCGCCTGGCACACCAGTGGTTCGGCGTGCGGGTCAGGGAGCCGTACCGGCCGGCGCCGGAGTTCCAGGGCGGCGTGATCGGCATGCTCGAGCGCTACCGGTGGATCATGACCGACCGGGCGACCTGGCGTGACCTGCTGTGGCTGATCTGCGACGCGACGGCCGGGTTCACCTTGGGGATCTTCGCCTTCGCGCTCCCTCTCTACGGTCCGTACGGCTGGGTCCTCGCCCTCGGCGTGTGGCGTCCGATCGTGCACTCGGGTGGGAGTGACTGGTACACCTTCGTCCCGATCAGAGGCCAGGGCACCGCGACGCTCGCGGGTCTGCTCGGCTTCGTGTACGCGGGGCTGGGCCTCTGGCTCACGCGGAAGGTCATGGCCGCGCACACCCGGATGACGGGCGCCCAGCTGCGACCCACGAACGAGCGGGAGCGGGAGCTGGAGATGCGGGTGGCCCGGCTGACCGAGACGCGCTCGGACGCGCTGGACTCCCAGGCCGCCGAGCTGCGCCGGATCGAGCGGGACCTGCACGACGGCGCGCAGGCCCGGCTGGTGGCCATGGGCATGAGCCTCGGCGCCATCGAGCACCTGCTCGAACGCGACCCGCAGAAGGCGAAGATCCTGCTGTCCGAGGCGCGTGAGTCCTCCTCCAAGGCCCTCACCGAGCTGCGCGACCTGGTCCGCGGCATCCATCCGCCGGTTCTGGCCGAGCGCGGGCTGGGCGACGCCGTACGGGCCCTCGCGATGGCGAGCCCGCTGAAGACCGAGGTGTCGGCCGAGATTCCCGGCCGCATCGAGGCACCGGTCGAGTCGGCCGCTTACTTCGCGGTCTCGGAGATCCTCACGAACGCGGCCAAGCACTCCGGCGCCCAGCGCGTCTGGGTGGATCTGCGGCACGAGGAGGGCATGCTCCGCATCGTGATCACCGACGACGGACGCGGCGGCGCCGACGCGTCCGACGGGACGGGAATCAGCGGAATCGAGCGGCGAATCGGTACATTCGACGGAGTCCTCGCCCTGAGCAGTCCGGTCGGGGGTCCGACAATGGTGACCATGGAGCTGCCGTGCGAGCTGTCCTCGCCGCAGCCCAAGTGACTCAGGAGCCGTGATGCGCGTCGTCCTCGCCGAGGATCTGTTCCTGCTGAGAGACGGCCTCATCCGGCTTCTGGAGGCGTACGACTTCGAGATCGCGGCCGCGGTCGACAACGGGCCGGAGCTGACCAGGGCGCTGGTCACGATCAAGCCGGACGTGGCCGTGGTCGACGTACGTCTGCCGCCGACCTTCACCGACGAGGGACTACAGGCGGCCCTGCACGCCCGTCGTGAGGTGCCGGGGCTGCCGGTGCTGGTGCTGTCCCAGCACGTCGAGCAGTTGTACGCCCGCGAGTTGCTCGCCGACGGCAGCGGCGGGGTCGGTTACCTGCTGAAGGACCGGGTGTTCGACGCCGACCAGTTCATCGACGCCGTACGCCGGGTTGCCGCGGGCGGCACGGCGATGGATCCGCAGGTGATCTCCCAGCTACTGGCCCGCAAGTCGCGGGACGAGCCGCTCGGCGACCTGACGCCGCGCGAGCGTGAGGTCCTCGGACTGATGGCCGAGGGGCGCTCCAACGTCGCGATCGCGCAGCGCCTCGTCGTCACCGAGCGTGCCATCGCCAAGCACACGTCGAACATCTTTCTCAAGCTGGATCTGCCGCCGTCGGACGACGACAACCGCAGGGTTCTCGCCGTGCTCGCCTACCTCAACGCCGCCTAGGCCCTGCCCAACGTTCGCGCCGCGCCAGGGGTTGTTCTGGTAGCTGTAGGGCCGGTCCAGGGCGGTGGCCTCGGTGCTGCCGGGCAGGTCGAGCAGGACGGCGAGCGGCTCGATCTCCTCGGCGTGGGTGAAGCGGAGCACCGCCCCAGGGCCACCGGACCTGGCTGCGGTCTCGGCCTTGGCGAAAAGGTCGTCGAGCAGCACGCGGGCCATGTCGTAGGTGATCGTGCGGGCCTTGAAGGCCGGGCCCTTCTGGTAGAACTCCTCGGCGTCGTCGAGGTAGGCGAACCAGCGGGCGTCCTCGGCGGGCAGGAAGGGGTCGAGGTCGACGTTCGGGGCCTCGGCCTTCAGGTCGGATCTTCGCGACGATGGTGTCGAAGAGCGCGGGCATGCGGCGCTCCATGCGCAGTGCGATGTCCCGCTGCTCCTGCTTGCCCCGGCCGGCGAGGTTGCCGTAGCCGATCGAGGCGCCGCCGGCGAGCAGTGCTCCCACCTGCGGTGCGAGGCGCGTGCCGAGACTGGTCAGCGCGTGCCGCGTCTGCGCGTTCCGCAGCACCGCGAGTACCGCGTCGCCGTCGTCGCTGTCGGTCATGGCGCGTGAGCCGTGCCGGACGACGTTCTCGGCGAAGACGGGGACGAAGCCCTCGGGCGGGTCCTGGTAGTCACTCAGACGCTCTTGCGGCGTGTAGGGGGTCTTGGTCGTGAAGAAGTGCGGGCCGGTCCGGGCCGGCCGTGCCGAGGCGGAACTTCCCGGGAGGACGGCGGCGGCCACCAGAGTCGCTGCGAGTGCGGCGCCGGAGGCGGCGATGCGTTTCATGACGAATCCTTCGGGAGCGAGGCCCATCCGCTGTTGACCGGCCGGGATGACCCCTCGCACGCTCCGCAACCCCGGTGGAACCGCCGGCGAGGCGTATTTGTCGCCCGGATGAGGCGGAGGTGAACTCGGGCAGAGTCAGGGGCCTGTCTCGAAGTCCTCGTCCGCAGCAAGCGCCGCGCAGTGGGACAGCGGGACTTCGAGACAGGCCCTAGCTCTGGCCGAGGTAGGCGAGGACCGCCATGACGCGGCGGTGCGTGCTGTTCGTGTGCTGAAGGCCGAGTTTGAGGAAGATGTTGGAGATGTGTTTTTCCACCGCGCCGTCCGTGACGACGAGCTTGCGGGCCACCGCCGCGTTGGACATGCCCTCGGCCATAAGGCCGAGGACCTCGCGTTCGCGGGGGGTCAGGGCCTCCAGCCGGTCTCCCCTGCGCCGTCGGCCGAGGAGCTGGGCGATCACTTCTGGGTCGATCACCGTGCCGCCCTCGGCCACTCTGCGGACCGCGCCGAGGAACTCCGCCACGTCCGCGACGCGCTCCTTGAGCAGATAGCCGACCCCGTCGGCGCCGCCGCCGATCAGGTCGGTGGCGTAGCGCTCCTCGACGTACTGGGAGAAGACGAGGATCGGGGTGCCCGGCACCCGCTGTCGCGCCTCCAGCGCGGCACGCAGCCCCTCATCGGTGAAGGACGGGGGCATGCGTACGTCCACGATGGCGAGGTCCGGACGGTGTTCTTCGACGTTCGCGACCAGGCCGGCACCGTCGCCGGACGTGGCCACCGTTTCGATGCCTTCGTCGGCGAGAAGCCGGATCAGACCTTCGCGCAACATCACTGCGTCTTCCGCGATCACGACCCGCACGGCCCACAGCCTAGAGGAATGCGCCGGAAGGCGGATACGTCCTGCCATCCATGAGAAAAGCCCGGCGGTCCGCCGGGCCTCTCTCCTGGGTGGCCTCTCTTCGCGGTTCCTCACCAGACGGAGGGAAGATCCGCTCTGATCACGGTGGGCCCGCCGAGCGGGCTGTTGACGGTGAGGATCCCGTCGATCCCGGCCGCGCGGTCGGCCAGGCCGGCCAGACCGCCGCCCGGAGCGGCGCTCGCGCCCCCGACGCCGTTGTCGGAGACCTCCACCACGATCCAGTTCTGGTCATGGGTGATGCGGACGGAGGCGTGTGTGGCGCGCGCGTACTTGTTGATGTTGGTGAGGGCCTCGGAGACGATGAAGTACGCGATGCTCTCCACCGCCGCGGGCGGCCGGGTGGGCAGGTCGACGTCGACGGCGACCGGCACCTCGCCGCGCGCGGCGACCGCGGAGATCGCCGCGTCCAGGCCCCGGTCGGTGAGGATCGCGGGGTAGATGCCGCGCGCGAGGTTGCGCAGCTCCACGATGGCCTCCTTGGCGCCGGCGTGGGCCTGCTGGATCAGCTCCTGGGCGGACACGGGGTCGGTCTCCAGCTTGGCCCGCGCCCGGCCGAGGTCCATCGCCACCGCGAGCAGTTGCTGCTGGGCGCCGTCGTGCAGGTCACGCTCGATGCGCCGGCGCTCGGCCTCGGCGGCGTCGACCCCACGTGCCCGGCTGGCCTGAAGCTGGGCCGTACGGACGCGCAGTCGCTGGGTCTCGTTCGGGCCGAGGAGATAGCGGGCGAGCGCGCCGTGGGCGTAGCCGACACCGCGGACGACGTACAGGGTCGCTCCGGCGAGCGCTATCCCGAGCGGGATCGCGGGCAGGGTCGCGATCGAGTTGTCGAACCAGATCTGGTGGTCGCCGACCGTGAGGTACATGAAGCCCGCGTTCTGCCAGTTGATCGTCAACGGCATCGCGATGAGCGCCGCGGAGGCGGACCAGAGCCCGACCGACATGACGAACTCGGCCGTACCCAGCGGGAAGACCAGGAACAGGTAGACCAGGTCCTTCCAGGTGGCCGGGTCGGCGGCCATCGCCCTCAGCTTCTTGAAGACGTTCGCGCCCTCGGGCATGGCGCGGTAGGGCCTGGGGATCTCGACGCCGAAGGCCGCCTTCACGAGCCCGCGTTCGAGGATCGCCGCGGCGCGCCAGAGGACCATGGCCAGGGCGAAGCCGAGCACTCCGACCCAGATGACCAGCGTGCCCGCGGAGACCGACAGGAGCACGACCAGGCCGATGAAGTAGGCCAGTCCCAGGGGAAAGTGCAACAGCAGGTAAGCCGCCGACCGCCAGGTCAGCGGATCCCGCGCCAACCGCAGCGGCCCGAACCTCCGCTGGGAGGGTGTCATCTCAAGCGTGCTGTTCACCGCTGTCCCTTTCGCGCCGCCATCAACCGTACGGCTACAGCCTCGCGAACGGCAGCCCTCGGCACCATGGAGCGTCCCAGCGTCGTCGAGGTAGGGCTAGCCCCCGTACAGGTCCACGGCGCCCGGAAAGCGAGGACGCCCCGAGGCGATTGCCTCGGGGCGTCCTTTCACGTGTCGCGTCAGTCGTTGTTCAACGTCGTCTTCTGCACCTGGAGCAGGAACTCGGCGTTGGACTTGGTCTCCTTCATCTTCTCGATGAGGAGCTCCAAGGCCTGCTGGGTGTCGAGCGCGTGCAGCACCCGGCGCAGCTGCCAGACGACCCGCAGCTCCTCCGGAGCCATCAGGATCTCTTCCTTACGGGTGCTGGAGGCATCGACGTCGATGGCCGGGAACACGCGCTTGTCGGCGAGCTCGCGGCGCAGCCGCAGCTCCATGTTTCCGGTGCCCTTGAACTCCTCGAAGATGACCTCGTCCATCCGGGAGCCGGTCTCGATCAGCGCGGTGGCCAGGATCGTCAGCGAGCCGCCGTTCTCGATGTTGCGGGCGGCGCCGAAGAAGCGCTTCGGCGGGTACAGCGCCGTGGAGTCCACACCACCGGACAGGATCCGGCCGCTGGCCGGGGCCGCAAGGTTGTACGCACGGCCGAGACGGGTGATCGAGTCGAGCAGCACGACGACGTCGTGACCGAGCTCGACGAGCCGCTTGGCCCGCTCGATGGCCAGCTCGGCGACCATGGTGTGGTCGTCGGCCGGGCGGTCGAAGGTCGAGTGGATGACCTCGCCCTTCACCGTCCGCTGCATGTCGGTGACCTCTTCAGGACGCTCGTCGACCAGAACGACCATCAGGTGGCACTCGGGGTTGTTCTTGGTGATCGCGTTGGCGATCGCCTGCAGCACCATCGTCTTGCCGGCCTTGGGCGGCGAGACGATCAAACCACGCTGGCCCTTGCCGATCGGGGCGACGAAGTCGATGATCCGCGTGGTGAGCTGCGTCGGGTCCTGTTCGAGGCGCAGCCGCTCCTGCGGGTACAGCGGGGTCAGCTTGGAGAAGTCGACGCGGCCCTTGGCCTGCTCCGGCTCCATGCCGTTGACCGTGTCGAGGCGGACGAGCGCGTTGAACTTCTCGCGCCGTTCACCCTCGCGCGGCTGGCGCACGGCGCCGGTGATGACGTCGCCCTTGCGCAGGCCGTACTTGCGGACCTGGGCCAGCGAGACGTAGACGTCCTGCGGGCCCGGCAGGTAGCCGGTGGTACGGACGAACGCGTAGTTGTCGCGAATGTCGAGGATGCCGGAGACCGGGATCAGGACGTCGTCCTCGTTGATCACGGGCTCGGCCTCGCCGTAGCGCTCCCGGCCGCTTCCGCGACCGCGGTTGCGCTCGCGGAACCGTCCGCGCCTGCGCCCGCGACCGCCGCCGTCGTCGTCGTCATCGTTCTGACGGTCGTTCTGGCGCTGACCCTGGCCGCCGCGCTGACCCTGGCCGCCGCCGCGGTTGTCGTCGCGCTGGCCACGGCTGTCGTCACGCGGTCCGCGATTGTCATCGCGCTGCCCGCGGTTGTCATCGCGCTGCCCGCGATTGTCGTCACGCTGACCGCGATTGTCATCGCGCTGGCCGCGATTGTCATCGCGCTGGCCACGGCTGTCGTCACGCTGACCGTCACGGTTACGCTGACGCTGACGCTGACGCTGCTGGCCCCCGCCGTCACGACCACCGGCCTCACGGCCGTTCTCGCGGCCGCCGCCGTCGCGGGTGCCGCTCTCGCGCGCACCGGCCTCGGAATCGGCCGCGTCGGTCTTGACGTCCTGCTGGCCCTGCTGGGCGGCGTCGTCGCGCTTGGGCGCGCGCTCGCGCCGTGGCTGCTGGGACTCGCCGCGCTCCGTCTCGGCGGCGACCGGCGCCGTCGTGGTCTCACCCTCGCTCTTGGGCGACGATGTCGCCTGGTCACCGCCGCCGGCGTTCTGCGCCTGCTTCTCCTGGATGGCAGCGATGAGCTGGCTCTTGCGCATGCCGCCCGTGCCGCTGATGCCGAGGCTGGTAGCAAGGGCCTTCAGCTCGGGCAGCACCATCGCCGACAGACCCGTACCCGTGCGGCGACGCCGCGGAGCAGGAGCCGATTCTTCGGCAGGAGTGGCGTCAGGCGCCGTTGTAGCTGCGTCCGTGAGGAGTTCGGTGGATTCGCTCACTAAGGGTCCTTCCCAGGGAGCGGGTGTGGCCGCCGTCGGCCAGGCAACCCGGTAGTGCGAGCCGGCGGGGGCGCCGGATCAGTCGAGCTCTGCTGATCTCCGGTTGATCGGCGAAGAGTTCTGGCAACAGCCAGATGGTGGAGGCAGGTCGCCGGATCTGATCCCCGATCCCGTTACGCCCGAAGCTTTGCCTGAACAATGAACGACGAGCGGTTTCGGTGCCGGGGAACCACATCCGCATCACGCGGCCGGCATAAGCCGGAGTGGCCGACGAGCCCACGCCCCCGAGCGGGGCATCTGGTGCGGCACTTAGCCTAACATCACCTGGGCACACTGCTATTCCCCAGAGGTCGATGTCGCGTGTCACTGATCAATTGGCTGAACGCATGCGCCATGGGGGGCAACATCCAGCGGGTGTATGTGCCACGAAGTACCCACTTCCGCGCCAATTGAATCAACTTCGTCATCGCGGACCGTGAGTGCGAGAACCGTCGGACCGGCACCGGAGACCACTGCGGCGACTCCCTTTCCTCGCAGCCGCTCGACCAGCTCCAGCGACTCGGGCATCGCGGGGGCGCGGTAGGCCTGGTGCAGTCTGTCCTCGGTGGCGTCGAGGAGGAGTTCGGGAGCCACGGTGAGCGCCGCGATGAGCAGTGTCGCACGTCCGGAGTTCGCGGCGGCGTCGGCGTGGGGCACCATCTCCGGCAGCAGCCCGCGGGCGCGCTCGGTGGAAAGGCGGGCGTCCGGCACGAGCGCCACCGGACGTACGCGCGGGGAAACGTCGAGCCTGGTCAGACGGGGCCCCTCCGAGGTCTGCCAGGCGATCGTGAGGCCGCCGGCGAGGCACGGCGCGACGTTGTCGGGATGCCCCTCGACCCGCGTGGCCAGCGCCAGGACGTCCTCGTCGGTGAGCTCCGCGCCATCGGGGTGCAGGGCACGCGCGGCCAGGATGCCGGCGATCGTGGCCGCCGAGGAGGATCCGAGCCCCCGCGCGTGCGGGATGCGGTTGACGCAGCGGATCCGCAGGCCCTCCGCGACGCCGCCGATGCTCCCGTACGCCGCACAGAACGTCTGCGCGACCAGGTGCTTGTCACCGCGGCCCGCCGTCTCCTCACCCTCCCCGCTGACCTCGATCGACAGGCCGGAACCGGCCATCTCGATGTCGACGTCGTCGTACAGGCCCAGGGCCAGGCCGAGCGCGTCGAACCCGGGTCCGAGGTTGGCGCTGGTAGCAGGGACGCGGACGCGGACGGCTCGGGTCAAGTGAGCTCCAGCGCCGAGGCCGCCGCGTGGGCGTCCACCGGCACCGTCAGCGGCGCGGGCGCGCCGGAGATCGCCCAGTCGGGGTCCTTGAGGCCATGTCCGGTCACGGTGCAGACGATGCGCTCCCCTGGCCGTACGAGATCCTCGTCGCGGGCCTGGAGCAGGCCGGCGACGCTCGCCGCCGACGCGGGCTCGACGAAGACGCCCTCCTCACGGGCCAGGAGGCGGTAGGCGGCGAGGATCTGCCGGTCGGTGACGGCCTCGATCGCGCCGCCGGACTCATCGCGCGCACGGATCGCGAGGTCCCAGGAGGCCGGGTACCCGATGCGGATCGCGGTGGCGATGGTCTGCGGCGCGAGGACCGGCTCACCACGGACGATCGGCGCGGCGCCGGCGGCCTGGAAGCCGAGCATGCGCGGGCGCGTGTCGTACTCCTGGTAGCCCATCCAGTACGCGGAGATGTTGCCGGCGTTGCCGACGGGCAGGCAGTGGGCGTCCGGTGCGGCGCCGAACGTGTCGACGATCTCGAACGCCGCGGTCTTCTGCCCCTCGAGCCGGTAGCGGTTCACCGAGTTGACCAGGGCGACCGGGTAGTCGGCGGAAAGCTTGCGAGCGAGCTCGAGGCAGTCGTCGAAGTTGCCGTCGACCTGCAGGAGCCGGGCGCCGTGCACGAGTGCCTGCGCCAGCTTGCCCATCGCGATCTTGCCCTGGGGCACGAGCACGGCGCAGACCATGCCGGCGCGCACGGCGTAGGCGGCGGCCGCAGCGGCGGTGTTGCCGGTCGAGGCGCAGATGACCGCCTTGGCGCCCTCTTCGGCGGCCCGGCTGATCGCGACCGTCATGCCGCGGTCCTTGAACGAACCGGTCGGATTGGCGCCCTCGACCTTGAGATGGACGTCGCAGCCCGTGAGCTGGGAGAGCCGCGGAGCCGGGAGCAGCGGTGTGCCGCCCTCGAGCAGGGTGATGACCGGCGTGTCGGCCGTGACCGGGAGCCGATCACGGTATTCCTCGATGACCCCCCGCCATGCCTTGGTCACGTGCTCCTCCTGACCTGCGATGATCGTGGGCCGAGTCTACGGGCCATGGCGCTCGCGTCTCACGTCGTTCCACATGCTGGACGCGCCGGGGCCGGCCGGTCCGTGTCCGCCCATGTCGGCCGGGGGGACCCTCCTATCATTGTGCCTCGTACGCCCCCGAGCACGTGTCGCCGCCTCCGCCACACTGGCCGTCCTCGTCGGTGTGGGCGCCCTCTGGCCGTCCGGTGGTCTGCGCGCCGCCGACACCTCACGGTCCGTGCGGCCCGGCCGGGAGGTCGACCAGCACCTGTCCGCACCCGGCTCGTCGGGGCGCACGTCGCCGTCATCAAGAGGACGAAGTTCACCCCCGAGCGCCGGCTGTTAGTGATCAACGCCTGGGTGACGAACCCGACCCCGAGACCCTCGGCACGAGCGGGGCCGACAACGACCACTCGGTGTTCTCCCACGGCATGTTCCTGCACTGGAGCGCGCGGAACGGCCCGCGCCCGAACCTCGTCAACGCCCAGGCCATCGCCGGGGACACTCTTTTGGTCACTCCAGCCCCAACTGGCGACTACCACCCGACCGACAAGCTCGGCGGCGGCATCCTGTCGGCGCCCGCCGTCACGCCACTGAGCTACGTGCGGTTCCAGCCCGGCATGCCGCGGCGGGGCGCGTACCTGTTCGACGTACCGGTGCGGGCACTGGCGGGCGCGCACCTCTATCTCTCCGACCGTGACGTCGAGGCAGATCCGCTGGACGGCGTTCATGCCGTCGCCGGCGTCGGCGAGCCGCTGGGCATCGGCCGCAGCACCTCGCGCAGGTCATCGGTGTAGAGGTTCCAGCCGAGATAGACCAGGACGAAGCGGACGACCCGGTCTGCGGCGCGCTGGGCGCGTTGTCGGCCAGCGCCCGGATGCTAGTGCGATGACCCCATGTTCACCGGGGATTCCGTGGGCCTCCGCATCGGCTACTCGTCGCCCTCGACGCGCATCACGCTGGCGACCTCGCGGACGATCTCCAGGTCGTGCAGGCCCTCGATGGTGGCCGACAGCGCGCCGTCGGGGGCCCGGTGGGTGACGATGACCAGCTGCGCCTCCCTGCCCTGGCCCTCCTGGCGTACGGCCTGGATCGACACGTCGTTCTCGGCGAACGCGTCGGCGACCCTGGCGAGCACGCCGGGGCGGTCGGCCACGTCGAGCGCCACGTGGTAGCGCGTGACCGTGTCGGCCATCGGCAGCACGGGCAGGTCAGCGTAGGTCGACTCGGCCGGCCCGCGCGTGCCGTTCACGCGGTTGCGGGCCACCGCGACGATGTCGCCGAGCACCGCACTCGCGGTCGGCGCCCCGCCGGCGCCCGCGCCGTAGAACATCAGCGATCCCGCCGACTCGGCCTCCACGAACACGGCGTTGTACGCCTCGCGGACGCTCGCGAGAGGGTGCGAGCGCGGAATCATCACCGGGTGGACGCGGACCGAGACGCCGCGGCCCGCGCGGTGCTCGTCCGACGGCACCCGCTCACAGATCGCCAGGAGCTTCACCACACAGCCCATGTCCTTGGCGCTGGCGATGTCGGCCGAGGTCACGTCCGCGATCCCCTCGCGGTGCACCCCGGCGGCGGTGACCCGCGTGTGGAACGCGAGCTGGGCCAGGATCGCCGCCTTGGCCGCCGCGTCGAAACCCTCGACGTCGGCGGTCGGATCCGCCTCGGCGTACCCCAGGGCCTGCGCCTCGCCAAGGGCCTCGGCGAAGCCGGCGCCGGAGGAGTCCATCTGGTCGAGGATGTAGTTGGTCGTGCCGTTGACGATGCCCATGACCCGCTGGACGTGGTCGCCGACCAGCGACTCCCGCAGCGGGCGCAGCAGCGGGATGGCGCCCGCGACGGACGCCTCGTAGTAGATGTCGGCGCCGTACTCCCTGGCCGCGCCGAACAGCGTCACGCCGTCCTCGGCCAGCAGCGCCTTGTTGGCCGTGACGACCGACTTGCCGGACTTCATCGCGGCGAGCAGCAGGGCGCGCGCGGGTTCGAGGCCGCCGATGACCTCCACCACGATGTCCACGTCGTCGCCGGTCACCAGGCCCATGGCGTCCGTCGTGAGCAGCTCGGGCGGAACGCCCTCACGCCGCTTGTCCAGCCGGCGCACGGCGATGCCGGCGAGCTCGAGCGGGACACCCACGCGCGCGGCGAGATCGTCGGCCTGCTCGCGCAGGAGGCGTACGACCTCGGTGCCGACGACGCCGCAGCCGAGCAGCGCGATCCTCAGCGCCGGCCGGGTCATGGCGACACCTCCAGGCGCAGCAGGTCGTCCTCCGTCTCCCTGCGGAGGATCAGGCGGGAGCGTCCGCCGCGTACCGCCACGACCGCCGGCTTGGGCACGTGGTTGTAGTTGTTGGCGAGCGAGCGGCAGTACGCGCCGGTGGCCGCCACCGCGACGAGGTCACCGGGCGCGAGGTCCTCGGGCAGCCACAGGTCGCGTACGACCATGTCGCCGCTCTCGCAGTGCTTGCCGACGAGCCGGCTGAGCATCGGCGCGGCCTCCGAACGCCGCGAGGCGAGCACGCTGGTGTACTCCGCGCCGTACAGCGCGGTCCGGATGTTGTCGCTCATGCCGCCGTCTACCGAGACATAGGTACGGAGGCCGTCGAGGGGCTTGACCGTGCCGACCTCGTACACCGTGATCCCGCCGGGCCCGGCGATGGTGCGGCCGGGCTCCACGGTCAGCCGCGGCACCGTGAGGTTCCGCGTCCGGCAGGCACGGGTGATGATGCCGCTCAGGTTGTCGGCGATGTGCTTGGGGTCGAGGGGGTCGTCGCCGTCGAGGTAGGCGATGCCGTAGCCGCCACCGAGGTCGAGCTCGGGCAGCTCGACGCCGTGTTCGTCGCGGATGGCCACCAGAAGGTCCACGACCCGGCGGGCGGCCAGCTCGAAGCCGTCGGTGTCGAAGATCTGCGAGCCGATGTGGGAGTGCAGGCCGGCGAGCTCCAGCTCGTCGAGCGCGAGGACACGCCGGGCGGCCTCCAGCGCCGTCTCACGGGCGAACCCGAACTTCTGGTCGTCGTGCGCGGTGGCGATGAACTCGTGCGTGTGCGCCTCGACGCCGGTGGTGACGCGGATCATCACCTTGGGGCGTACGTGCTTCTCCTTGGCGAGGTAGCCGAGCCGGGCGACCTCCTCGAAGGAGTCGAGCACGATGTGCCCGACCCCGGCGTCGAGAGCGCGGGTCAGCTCGCCGACCGACTTGTTGTTGCCGTGGAAGGTGATCCGGTCGGCCGGGAAGCCGGCGTGCAGCGCCACGGCGAGCTCGCCACCGCTGCAGACGTCCAGGCCCAGGCCCTCCTCGGCCACCCACCGGGCGATCTCGGTGCACAGGAACGCCTTGCCAGCGTAGTAGACGTCGCCGTCGGAGAAGGCGGTCTTGAAGTCGCGGCAGCGGGACCGGAAGTCGTCCTCGTCGTAGACGTAGAGCGGCGTGCCGTACTCCCCCGCGAGATCGCGCACGTCCACACCGCCGATCGTCAGGGCACCGTCGTCCCGGCGGGCGCTGCGCGGCCAGACATCGGCCGCGAGCACGTTGAGGTCGTTCGCCGGCGGCAGCGGGTGATCCTCCGGCAGCACGTCGGCGTGCCGTGGCCCGGCCGGGTGAACTCGGCTCATGCTCTCTCCATTGCGGGTCGTGCGATCACTGCGCTCACAGGCGGTCGTCCGGCATCTCGCCGAGCATCCGCAGGCCGTTACCCAAGACGATACGGACGGCCCTGGCCAGGCCGAGCCGGGCCGTGTGGAGCTCGCCGGCGCGCTCGTCGCCCTTGGGCAGCGCCGGGCACTGCTCGTGGACGTCGTGGTACGCGTCGGCGATCTGCTCGAGGTGCCGGATGAAGGGACGGAGGGTCTGCTGCCGCACCGCCTGCTCCGCCCGGCCGGGGAAGTCCGCGAGGAGCCGCAGGAGCACGCGCTCGCGGGGATCCTCCAGCGGTCCGACCCTGTTGTCGGTGGTCTCGTGGACACCGAGGTCGACGGCGTGCCGCCGTACGCCACTGGCCCGCGCGTACGCGAACCGTACGCGGAAGCCGGGGTTGTCGAAGGTCAGGGGACGCGTGGGCCAGGTCGTCGCACCGTCGTAGGGGATGGCCGTCAGGCCGTACGTCTCGTCGATCCGGGCGATGAGCGGCGCGTCCGTCGTGATGGTCAGGAACCCCGGCCCGGTCACCCGAGCGGTGCGGACGCCGGGCCGTTTCGCCACCCGCCTGGCAAGGGTGGCCGCCACATCGGGCGCGGGCCGCCCCGCGAGATTGGCCAGGCGCAACGGAAGCGGCGTGGCGTAGTCACCGGCCGCCGTGGCCTCGATCGGCACCCGGTCGGGTACGGGAACGGCGAACTCGCCATCGGCCACCGCATCACGCACGGCGGCGATGACGGCACTGCTCAGCTCGCCCGGGGTCACGTGCGCGAGGCTACCCGGGGTCACGGGTACGAGACCAACCGACCAGCATGTGAGATCACGCGCTGTCGTCGGGGTTGTCCCTGTCGTCTGTGGGATCTTCCCCGGGAACGGCGGCCGCGCCGGCCAGCTCGCGGACCGTACGAATCAGCTCCGAGGGGTCGAACGGCTTGGTCACGTAGGCGTCCACACCGATCTCGTGCCCTCGCCTGATGTCGTGCTCCTGCGCCCGCGCTGTGATCATCACGACCCGGATGCCCTGGGTCTCGGGATCCTCACGCAGCTTCACCGCCGTGACCCAGCCGTCGAGCCTGGGCATCATGATGTCGAGCGTGATCACATCCGGATCGACCTCGCGCACCTTCTCCAGACAGTCCTGCCCGTCGACAGCCGTCGCCACCTCGAACCCCTCCAGTTGGAGGTTCACGGCGATGAGCTGGCGGATCACCTCGTCGTCATCGACGACCAGCACGCGTCCAAGGGTCACGGCCGCCAAGCTAGCGGGTCGACCGGTGTGAACACGCGGATAACCGCAACGTGCGGCATCATCGTTACCGGGCAGACGACCGACCGAAACCAGCATGTAGCCGTGGGACACCGGCGCCCAGCCCCACTCGCACGCCGCCCGGGCGCAGCCGGTAGCTTGATGCTGGTAATCTCTACCCGTCCCGAGCCCCCTTAGCTCAGGGGATAGAGCACCGGCCTCCGGAGCCGGGTGCGCTGGTTCGAATCCAGCAGGGGGCGCCTCACAGCAGCCAGCATGATCTGGCGACCTGCATTAGACACATAGAGAACGGCTCGAACTCTGGTCTCACTGATTCCGGCCCGTTCTTGCTGTCCAGCACCGTTCACGAGAGGCCTACGCGAGAGTTTCTCGTCGGTTCAAGCGGGCTGAGGGATAACTCGCGCTAAGCAAATGTCTCCTCGCTGCGATGACCCGAGCGAGGGAGTTCGGGCTCGCGAACCCGGCTGTGTGCCGTCGAGACCTGGATCCGGACGGCTGGAGTCATCAGTGCCGGGGAGACGCCTTCCTCAGATGGCCGCGCATCACGCCGGCCAGACCGTGGCGATCATCGAGGCCCGGCGACCGCTCCGCGCCGTAGCGCCCGCCTGATCCGGCGCACCACCGCCGGACCGCCCCCGCGGCGACCGCGCGACCTCTGCGCCGCACCGCTGCCGGAGGCCCACCGGCACCTACTCGACGTCCGCGGGCGAAGCCCCAGGTCAAGCGCCTTTCGGTTCGTTAGGCCACGGTCGTATCGGGTAGCTCTGCCAAGAGAGCTTCGAGGTGGGAGGAGGAGAGATGTCCGAGCAGAGCCACCCGGTGCAAGGTGAGCACAAGTATCAGCAGGAGGTCACCTCGCCCGAGGAGCACGAAGAGCACGCCGGACGCAGTCTGGTGACGACGGACCATGACGTGATCCGCCAGTGGGCCGAAGCCCGGAACGCGAAACCCGCGACGGTTCCAGGCAGTGACTACGGAGGACGTCCGGGCCGCCTGCTGTTCGACTTTCCTGGATACGGCGGCCAGGACCTGCAGGAGATCTCCTGGGAGGACTGATTCAGCACGTTCGACGAGCGCGAGCTCAATTTCCTTTACCAGGAGCACAAGAAAGACGGCTCACCGAGCAACTTCTTCCGACTGGAGAACCCGCAGGACACCGATCGCTGACCCCCTGACTTCATCAATGGGGCACGTAGGGTTCCAGAAGTTCCCCGTGCACAGATAGCCGTGCACAGATAGACGACCCAATTCGCCCAAGCCGCATCCGGACGGCGCCATCGTGTGTCTGGCGGCGGCGCGGTGCCACACTGGCCCGGCGCGATCAGCTTACGACTTGGTGTCCGGCTCGTGCCGACGGGTTTCGAAGCCGGTGTGGCCGTTCGGGCAGCGTGGGATCTTCTCCCCCTGTTTCACATGGACCTTCTCGTCGCACTGGGCACAGCAGAAGTCACCGATCTTCTGTGCCTTCTCTCCGGCATGGGCTGTCAACGCCTCCACCTCCTCGCTCGACACGCGAGCCGATGTCGCGGGTGGGACCGACGGCCGCCGGCGATGTCCCCAAGGTGGAGCACGGCCATCCGGTCGGAGTCGGTCTCGGACAGCTGCAGTCGACGTTCGTCGCCTTGACTGCCTTGACGACGTCGTCGCTGGTGAACACCTTGATTCTATCGCCGACGATGGTGGCTGAGGTGCGACGTCTCTACCGTGGTTCGACCGTACGAAGCAGGTCCTCGTCGACCACGGTGTCCTCCATCAGTTCCTTGTAGCCGACGTGGTCGAAGACGACGGTAAGCCGGCCTTCGCTCGATCGAGCGGTGGCGTTCGGCGCCTCGATCGCCGTCGGAAGGCCGCTGGTGAAGAACCGTTGAAGGGGGCCACCCACCGCCTCTCACCGTTACCAGCAGGACGCGGCGGTTGGTGTCGTCGGCCCGCGGCGGTCGCCGGAGTCGAGCAGGTCCGCGGCGTAGCCGTGCTGGACGTACTGGCTGAGCGCGACGACGGCCAGGGTGGGCGCGGCGTAGTTCCACAGCCGCACGCAGCCCCTCGTCGGCGTAGCCAGGAGGCATTCTGATGTCGGTGATCAGCAGGTCGGGGTGTGCTCGGCCACGGCGCTGAATCCTCTCTGCGGCGAGCGCAACAATCCGCCCTCGCCATCGGGACCTCCGATACGACCGGAAGGCAGCGGGTAGGGCTGTCAGTGATGGTGCCGACACAGCGCGCCG
>DASQPY010000106.1:0-8474 GCA_035643735.1 Actinoallomurus sp.
CGATGCGTGGCGCGATGCTTGCCGGTGCCACGCTCGTCGCCGCGCTCCCCCTGATCCTCTACGCCATCCCCGCCTGAGTTCCGCCCGCCGGCCCGCGTCCGCTCAGCTGCGGGTCGGTGATCCCGTCGGGACAGGCGAGCCCGATGACGTCCCACCCCGCGCGGCCCGCTCCGGCCTGGTAGGCGCTCTCGTAGAAGGAGAGCACGGTGGCACGCGGGTCGGTCTCGGCCCGCGCGTCGTCGTACCGCAGGACGGCGAGGTGGCCACCCGCCTGCGTGATCCACCGCGCGGACGCGGGCAGCAGCGGCTCATCCTCCAGCCCGGCGGGCTCGGGAGCGGTGTAGGAGTAGAAGGCCGGTTCGGGGAAGGAGTCGTCGCCGAACCAGAAGCCGGAGCTGATCACCTGACGGGAGTACGCCTCGCGGGTCACCGGGTCGTTCTCGGGCGGCTGGTCCACCAGGCGGTCGGAGAACCGCGTACAGGCGATGTCGAGGGTGTGCCAGAAATGGTGCACCGGGCTGACCTTGCCCGAGAAACGCGCCGCGAACTCCTCCAGCACCAGGTTCACCTGGCTCAGGACCTGCCAGTACCGGGTGACGAGAACCGGGTCGTAGCTCGCGTGCTCGGTGTCCTCGGCGAACGGCCGGCCGGCGTCGGGCAGGTCGAACGGCCGGGGAATGGTCAGATCCACCCGGATGCCCAGGCTCTCCAACGCCCCCATCGTCTCCCGGTAGAAGGACGCGACCGACCGCCCCAGGAGGGAGAACGACACCGCCCGGCCGTCCACCGTCGTGACGAGCAGCCGGTGGCCGACGAGGTCGAAGTCGATGGTGAAGATCGGGTTGCCGTCCACCTGTCCCATCGGACGGCTGGTCAGGCCCTGCCCGGTGAGATGGAACGGCACTCCCCACCAGTGGTTGCGACGGACTCCGGAGGCGAGCCGGATCTTGCCGACGATCTGCGCGAACCGGTGGAGTGTGGCTTTCGTGTCCTGCCACTCGGCCAGCGGCATGGCGGGGAAGGATTCCATGGGATAGCTGTTCCCCGTCGCCGGAGGATCAGCCGACCGATTCGAACTCGCGCCTGGTCGCGTTATGGCGCGGGGGCGGCGCCGGACGCCGCCGTCCGGGAAACCACCAGTTCGCATGGCCGAGCAGGCTCATCAGCGCGGGTACGAGCATGAGGCGCACCACGGTCGCGTCGACGGCGACGGCCGAGGCCAGGCCGATGCCCATCATCTTCACCATCGTGTCCGGCTGGCCGAGGAAGCTCAGGAAGACGCAGATCATGATCAGCGCGGCCGACGTGATGAGCCGGGCGGTGGACCCGATGCCCGTGACGACGCTCTCGTGCGGGTCGCCGGTCCGCAGATACTCCTCCCGTACGCGGGACAGCAGGAACACCTCGTAGTCCATCGACAGTCCGAAGACCAGCGCGAACATGAAGAGAGGCACGAACGACACGATCGGCATCGGCTGGTCGAGCCCGAGCAGGCGGATCCCCCAGCCCCACTGGAAGACCGCGGTGACGACCCCGTACGAGGCGCCGATCGACAGCAGGTTCATCAGCGCGGCCTTGAGCGGCACCAGCACCGAGCGGAACGCGACGACCAGCAGGATCAGCGCGACACCGACCACCACCGCGACGACGTAGGGCATGCGCTGCTTGACGATGGTGGCCATGTCGATGATCGCGGGCGACTCGCCGCCGACGTAGGCGCGCGACCCCGGGTATGACTTCACGACCGGCGGGATCACGTCCTGGCGCAACGTCCGTACCAGGTCCGCGGTGGCCGCGGCCTGCGGCGCCGAGCCGGGTATCACCGTCACGATCACGCTGTCCCCCGCGACGACGAGAGACTCGACCGCCGCCACGTTGTGGACGCCGCGGAACCGCCGTTGCAGGTCCTCGCCCAGCCTCTTGGCCTCCGGGTTCGGAGCGGGGCGGTCGTCCGGGCTGACCGCCAGTCGCCCGCCTGGCTCGCGGCGCAGCTCCGTCCAGCCCTTCGCCGTCTTGGTGGACTCGGCCGACTGCGGCGGCGCCGCCGGAGCCGGAACACTGGCCACGACCGCGAACGGGCTGTACCAGCCGGGCCCGAACTCCTTGGCCGTCACGTCGTACGCGCGCCGCGCGCTGTTGGAGTGCGGCAGGGTGCTGTCGGCCATGATGCCGAAACGCAGGGTGAGGACCGGGATCGCGAGGAAGAGCAGGAAGAGCGTCGCGGCGATCGCGTACGGCCAGGCGTGCCCGTCCACATGCCGTCCCCAGCGCTCCCAGCGGAGGTTGGCCTTGTCCGGCCGTACGCGCGGCAGCCGGTAACGGTCGATGGCGGTGCCGAGCGCGCCGAGCACCGCGGGCAGCAGGGTGAGCGCGCCGGCCACCATGAGCGCGACCGCGACCGCGCTGGCCAGGCCGATGATGCCGATGAACGTGATGCCGGAGAACCACAGCCCGCAGATCGCGAACACGACCGTGCCGCCGGCGAAGACCACGGCGTGCCCCGAGGTCGCCAGCGCGCGGCCGATGGAGGTCTCCACCTCCATGCCGTCGGCCAGCTGCCGCCGGTGCCGCGTGACCACGAACAGCGCGTAGTCGATGCCCGCGCCGAGCCCGAGCATGGCGGCGACCATCGGTGCGGTCGGATGGACCTGGAACAGGGACGCGCCGAAGTGGATCAGGGAGTAGGCCACCGCCATCACGGCGAGCGAGACCACGATCGGCACCCCGGCGGCCAGCAGTGATCCGAAGGCCAGCAGCAGCACGCCGAGTGCCAGGACGACGCCGATGCCCTCCTCGGGACCGGCCTTGGGCTGGTTGAGGATCAGCGAGACGATGCCGCCGTAGTCGACGTCGACCCCGGCCAGCCGCGCGGGCTCGGTGGCCTCGTCCAGGGCGCGCATGTCGCTCGGCCCGAGGTCACGTGCGGTGCCCTTCAGGTGTGCGACCGCGACGACGGCGTTCGGCCCCTTGGCTCCCCCGGTGCCGCCGTAGGGGTTCTCGACGGTGGCCACGCGTGGCAGCTCACCGATCTGCTTGATGGCCTGCCCGACCTGCACGGCGACGCGCCAGTCGGTCATCGATACGCCGTGCTGCGGGTGGAAGACGATGGTGGCGGTCGGCCCGGTCACGTCGGGAAAGTTGTGCCGGAGCAGGTCGATCGAGCGCTGGGTCTCGGTACCGGGCAAGCGGTCCTGCTGGACGAAGGTCCCCCCGCCGATCGCCCCCAGAGCCACGGTCGCGACCGCGACGGCGGCCCAGACCGCGAAGACCCACCGCCGGTTCCGGGCACAGAACCGCCCAAGCCGCTCCAGTATCCGTGCCATGAAACAAGGACAGCATGGCACCGAAAAAGGTGCAACGCCTGCAAAGTCGCATCGAGTGTATATATTGGTGAAATGGATCACATGGGGCTGAGGGAGCGGAAGAAGCTGCGCACCCGCCAGGCCATCGCCGACGCCGCCCTGCGCCTGTTCGACCAGCGTGGCTACGAGGAGACCACGATCTCCGACATCGCCGCCGCGGCCGAGGTGTCGCCGCGCACGTTCTTCAGTTACTTCCCGTCAAAGGACGACGTGGTGTTCGCGGAGATGGACGAGCGCCTGGCCGACGTGCGCACGGGTCTCTCCGAGCAGCCGAGCGGCGAGACCCCGCTGGCCACGTTCCGCCGTGTCACCGAGGCGCTCCTGCGGGCGATCTCGGCCGAAGACGGTGAGTACGGCGCGATCCAGGTCGCACTCATCCGCGAACGCCCGTCCCTGCAGGCGATGGCGCTCAAACGGCTGTCGGATGCCGAGGACGACTTCGTCGCGGTGCTGCGGGAGATCGCCCCCGAGGTCGACGACGTGACCGCCGTGACGGTCATCGGGGTGGCCTTCGGCGGTCTGCGAGCGGCGATCATGTACTGCCGGTCCCAGGGGTACGGCCCGGACCGCACCCGCGAGGCCGCCGAGCGCGCCCTCGCGATCGTGGAACAGGTCCTGGAGTCGATCCCCGGCATCACCCGCCCGGGGCCCGCCTGAGGCTCGCCGCTGCTCCCGGCGGGTCGTCGCGGTCAGTCCTCGATCCTGATGCGTACGCGGCGGAAGCCGCGGCCCTTGTTCTCGACCTTGGCCACACGCAGGCGGCCGATCTGGCGGGTGGAGGCCACGTGGGTGCCGCCGTCGGCCTGGGTGTCCAGGCCGACGATGTCGACGATGCGAACCTCCTCCACGTCCTCGGGGACGAGGTTGGTCGCGGTGCGAATGATGTCGGGGATCTCGAACGCCTCGGCGCGCGGCAGGGTCCTGACGTCGATCCGCCGGTCGGCGGTGATCTCGGCGTTGCAGGCCTCCTCGACGGCCTCCTTGAAGCCGGGCGGCACCTCGGGCAGGTTGAAGTCCATGCGCGCCACGCCGGGCTCCATGTTGCCGCCCGTCACGAGGCAGCCGTAGTCGCGGAAGACGACGCCGCACAGAACATGGAGGCCGGAATGTGTGCGCATGAGGCTGGTGCGTCGTTCGTCCTCGACGGCGGCGCGCACGGACGTACCCGCAGGTGGGATGGGATCACCTTCGGCAGGAATGAGGCACAGATCCTCACCTTTGCGCACTCCGGCGATGTGAGTCTGCACTCCCTGCCACAGCAAGACTCCAAGATCGGCCGGTTGTCCTCCGCCGCCTGGATAAAATGCGGAACGGTCGAGGACGATCCCCTCGGGGCCGGACTCGAGTACGACCGCCTCCCACTCACGTAGTGTCTGGTCGGTCAACTCGAGTCGCCGTGTCCTATGCGTCGTCGCCATAACGGTCACCATAGAACGCCCGGGAACCTGGGCGCGGGCAAGGAGCGGCATGAGACGACGCGTGGTGTGCAGCGTCGCCACCGTCGCCGCCGCCGCCGCTCTCCTCGCGTCCGCGGGGTGCGGTGGCACGGCGCGCAGGGCGCGGGCGGACAGTTCTCCCACCAAGCCCGGGTCCCGCCACACGCCGCTCGTGATGTTCCTTGGCGACAGCTACACGACCGGCCGTCTCGGCCAGATCCCGGAGCTCACCTACGCCGCCGACACCGCGCGCACCCTCGGCTGGCAGGTCATCATCGCCGGCTACCGGGGTACCGGGTTCGTGGCCAAGGGGCACATCGGCAAGAACTTCCTCGACCTGTTCGTCGAGCAGCTCGCCTGGCGGCCCGCGCCCGACATGGTGATCGTCTCGGGCGGCCACAACGACCAGCTCCACTCACCCGAAGCGGTGGCCGAGGGCGCCCGTCAGCTTCTGACCACGATCCAGCACACCTGGGCCGGGACCCGCCTGCTGGTCGTGGGACCGATGTGGGGCGGCGACCCCACGCCTCCGGTGGAAGACGTCCGCGACGCGATCGAGGGGGTCGCCGGCGAGCAGCACGTGCCCTTCATCGATCCGCTGCGGGAGCGCTGGATCACCGGGGACCGCGTCCAGGGCACCGGCAACGCGCCGATGTACATCCTGCGCGACGGCATCCATCCGAGCACCTCGGGCGCGCGCTACATCGCCACCCGGCTCGTCGCCGACCTGCGCACCCTCAAACTCGCCAAGCCGTAGACCCCGAAGGCTTACCAGGGCCCGTACGGGCCCGAGGAGGACGAGCCGCCACGGCCGTACTGCCGGACCGCCGGGCGCACGTCGGCGAGGTAGACGGCGGCACCGATGAAGCCGATGACCGGCAGCATCTGGATGATCGAGACGAGCTGGACCGCGCCGGCCAGCCCGAACAGCAGCGCGATCCCAAGAATGATCAACCAGAGGTTCTTGGTGAGCTTGCCTGCGGCCGTGTAGGCGCCGGCCGGACGGCGCACGGCGTCGGCGAACGCCCACACCTCCACGACGAACGCGACGATCGCCACGGCCCAGAACAGGTAGGCCACGACACCCTGGGCTCCTCCGAGCACGGCTGACTCCCTGCGGTGGGCGGCGCCGGAACGCCGCGACATCTCTCACTGACGGCCCAAGCGTATGCGCTTCGCCGGGGCCAGGACCGCTTCGGAGACGGAAAACGTACGGGCCCGGGCGGTCGTCCCGCCCGGGCCCTCACGCTGGAACCGCCGAAACCTCTGGCGGCCGACCTGCTACTCCACTCAGTTGCCGACCTTCTTCGACGCGTCGCCGGCGGCCTTGGCGGCCGATCGAGCCGTGTTCTTGGCGGAGCCGGCGGTCGCACGGGCCCGGCGGACCGTGGCCTTGGCCGAGTCCTCGAGCTCCTGCGTGGCCTTCTGGTGGTCGACGCGGCTGACGATCCGCTTGCCGCGCTCGGCCAGCCCGTCGTAGACCTCGACGGCGCGCGTGCCCACCTGGGTCACGTACGCGACGGCGGCGCCGCCGATGTCCTTCGGGTCGGTCTTCTCCTGGAGCCTGTTCAGGCGGTCCGGGACCTCGCGCAGCTTCTCCACGGCGAGGTCGCCGGCGCCGGCGGCGACGTAGAAGGCCTTGCTGTCACGCAGCTTGTCGGTGATGGTCATCTTCGTTCTCATCCTTCCGGTGGGGTCATTCGGATGGCGGCCTCCGCAGGAGCCCCCTCCTCCTTACGGAACGACTCGTAGATGTCGAGGAGCACCTGCTTCTGCCTCTCCGACAAGGCCACATCCACACGGATGGCGGCCTGGACGTCCGTGTCGGACTCGCGCTCATCGAGGATCCCGGCCTGTACGTACAGGACCTCGGCGGAGATGCGCAGACCTTTCGCGATCTGCTGCAGGATCTCCGCGCTCGGCTTTCGCAGCCCGCGCTCGATCTGGCTCAGGTACGGATTGGAAACACCCGTGGCCTCGGCCAGCTGACGCAGCGAGACCTTGGCCCGCTGACGCTGCTCCCGGATGTAGTCCCCGATAGAGCCGACTTTGGAAGTCGCCATGGGTCTACTGTGCGTCGCCATGCTTGCTATTGCAAGCAGAGTTGCAAGCACTTTCGGTGAGACGAGTCACATCGCGATCATGCTCGGCGTGACGTCGCGTCTCACGAGGCGCCGCTGATGCGGGCCGTCGCGAGATCCAGCTCGGCGTCGGTCAGCGGCGGTTCGGGCAGCGGGTGCGCGCGCTCGGCGCGATAGGCGTCAAGCATCAGATGCAGGTGGCGGCGCCAGGCACGCGGTGCGACGCCGTAGGTCGCCGCGATGATCCGGCTGTGCGACCAGACGAGGATGGTCATGTCCTGGAGTACGAGGTCGCGGCGGACCACGCCGTGCTCCTGGGCGCGCACGAGCAGTCGTTCCCACAGCTCGTTGACGCGGTCGCGCACCTCGGCGGCCTCCCCCGTCGCCGGCCGGTTGAACGACGCCAGATCGTTGAAGCCCCGGTCCTCGGCCTGGAGCCCGCACAGCGTCTCCAGGAACAGCAGGAAGCCCTCCCACGCGTCTTCCAGTTCCAGCCCGCGTTCACCGGCGTCCACCACGATCCGCAGTTTGTCGGCGAACACCGCCCGCACCAGGTCGTCCCGCGTGGGGAAGTGACGGTAGAGCGTGCCGATGGCGACGCCCGCCGCGCGGGCCACCCCCTCCAGCGAGGCATTGAGCCCATGTTCGGCGAACGCCTCACGGGCGGCGGCCAGCAGGGCGTCGCGGTTGCGCCGGCCGTCCCGGCGCAGGGTGCGTGGGGCTTTCGGGCCGGTGGTCATGCCCTCACGGTACCAACCGGAGGGGGGCCTCATATTCCGTGTTACGGTGGCGGCCGAATGTGAGGGGGGCCTCCTCTTACTTGCCGACGGGAGTTCTCGTGACCACGGACCGGCCATCAATGAGGAGCGGAGCGATGCACTACCAGACATTCGGGCGCCTTACCGGCCTGCGGGTGTCGGAGTTCGCCCTTGGCACGGCGATCTTCGGCAACGGCCCCGGCGCCCGCACGGGACCGGAGGAGGCCCGCGCGATCTTCGAAGCCTTCGCCGATGCCGGCGGCACCTTCATCGACACCGCCGACGCCTACCAGTCCGGCCAGGCGGAGGAGCTGGTCGGGGAGTTCCTGAGCGGGCGACGTGACGACTTCGTCGTCGCCACCAAGTACACGAGGAGTGTCACTCCCGGGGCCGGCGCGGACGCCACGGGCAACAGCCGGCGGAACGCCGTGCGGTCGCTGGAGAGCAGCCTCAAGCGGCTGCGCACCGATCATGTGGATCTGTACTGGGTGCACCTGCCCGACGGCGTCACCCCGATGGAGGACATCCTGGGCGCGTTCGACGACCTCAAGCGTGCGGGCAAGATCCTGCATGGTGGCCTGTCGAACTTCCCGGCATGGCGCGTGGCCGCCGCCGCGACGACCACCGCGCTGCGTGGCGGCGGACCGCTCGTGGGCGTTCAGGCGGCGTACAGCCTGAGCGACCGTGGCGCGGACCGCGACCTGCTGCCTGCGGCCGAAGCGTTCGGGCTCGGCGCGTGCCTCTACGCACCGCTGGGCGGCGGGCTCCTCACCGGCAAGTACCGCCGCGGCACCGATGGCCGGCTGGCCGCGTGGGGTGCCGGTGTCCAGGCCGAGG
>DASQPY010000107.1:0-4661 GCA_035643735.1 Actinoallomurus sp.
GTCTTGACGGCACCATGAACGCGTAATATCTTCTCGGAAACAGAGAGACAACGTGGCCGTAGAGAGACGGCTCGACAGACCACGTACCGGAGGACATGGAATGAGCAGCCGACTGGCCCGGCTACCCGCCGGCCGCCGCACGAAGTGGCTCGTCCTGATCGCCTGGCTGATCCTGCTCATGGTGGGAGGCTCACTCGCCGGCAAGCTGCAGGGCGTGACGCAGAACAGCGCCGACGCCTACCTGCCCGGCAGTGCCGAGGCCACCCGGGTCATCAAGCTCCAGGACAAGGTGCACAAGGAGGACGCGATACTCGCCGTCGTCTCGTACGAGCGGTGGAGCGGCATCACCCCGGCCGACCAGGCGTTCGCCCGGACCGCCGTGGCCAAGCTCGCCGGGATGCCGCACGCCGGCCAGACCGTCGGGCCGCTGGTGTCGAAAGACGGTCAGGCGATGCGGACCTTCGTGCCCATCGAGGCCGACGGAGACGTCGCGCTCAAGGCCGTCGACGACCTGCACAAGATCGTCGAGCGCGGTCCGCCGGCCGGCCTCGACGTCCGTGTGGCCGGCCCCGCCGGAGGCCTGGCCGACCTGGTCAAGGTGTTCGGCAGCATCGACGGCACACTCCTGCTCGTCACGCTCGGCGTGGTGATCGTGATGCTGCTGCTGACGTACCGCAGCCCGTTCCTCTGGTTCGTCCCGCTGATCTCCGCGGTCTCTGCGTACGCGCTCTCGCAGGGCGTCGTGTACGGCCTGGCACGGGCGGGACTCACGGTGAGCGGCCAGAGCGCCGGCATCCTGGCCGTCCTCGTCTTCGGCGCCGGCACGGACTACGCACTACTCATCATCGCCCGGTACCGCGAGGAACTGCACCGGCACGAGGACAAGCACGAGGCCATGGAGCTCGCGCTGCGCCGCGCCGGCCCCGCCGTCCTCGCGAGCGGCGCGACGGTCACGATCGGGTTGTTGTGCCTGCTCATCGCCGAGCTCAACTCCACGCGGGGCCTGGGCCCGGTCGGCGCGGCCGGCATCGTCTGCGCACTCTTCGCCATGACCACCCTGCTCCCCGCACTGCTGGTCGCGCTGCCGCGCGGGGTGTTCTGGCCGGTCGTGCCCCGCTACGACGCACGGTACGTCGACGAGCCCGACGCGCTGGAGAAGGAACACGGCGTCTGGGCGCGCGCCGCGCGGTTCGTCAGCGCGAGGCCACGCGTCGTCTGGGTGGGCACCGCCGTCCTGCTCGGCGTGCTGACGCTCGGGCTCATGTCCCTGAGGACCGGGCCGGTCTCGAACGCCGGTCAGTTCGTCGGCACGCCCGACTCCGTCGTCGGAGAGAGGGCCATCGCCCGGCACTTCCCCGCCGGAACCGGCAGCCCGGCCGTGGTGATCGGCCCGAACGTGCCCGCGCTACGCGACACGATCGCCCGTACCCCTGGCGTGGCCGACGTCGGCGAACCGGTCACCGGCAGCGGTTACGCCCAGTACGAGGCCACGCTGTCGAGCGCGGCCGACACCAAGGCCGCCCGCGACACCGTCGACCGGCTGCGGAACGCGGTACACCCGCTGGGCGCCAAGGTCGGCGGCACCACCGCGATCAACGTCGACACCCAGCGTGCCGCCGTACACGACAACAAGGCGATCATCCCGGTCGTGCTCGGCGTGGTGTTCGTGATCCTGGTGCTGCTCCTGCGGGCACTGGTCGCACCGCTTCTGCTCATGCTGACCGTGGTGCTGTCGTTCGCCGCGTCACTGGGCGTCTGCGGCCTGGTCTTCACCCACCTGTTCGGCTTCGAGGGCGCCGATTCGGGGTTCCCGCTGACGATCTTCATCTTTCTGGTCGCGCTGGGGGTCGACTACAACATCTTCCTGATGACCCGCGTACGCGAGGAGTCGCAGCGGCTGGGCACCCGGCCCGGGGTGCTGCGCGGGCTGACCGTCACGGGCGGTGTGATCACCTCGGCCGGGCTGGTGCTGGCCGCGACGTTCGCGGCGCTCGCGACCCTGCCCCTCACCGGGCTCGTGGAGATGGCGTTCGCGGTGGCGTTCGGGGTGCTTCTCGACACTCTGATCGTGCGGTCGCTGCTCGTACCGGCGCTGGCGTACGACATCGGCGCGCGCATCTGGTGGCCCGGTCGCCTCGGGGTCGTGCGTGGCACCGAGACCGAGCCGCAGGTACGCGAGTCGATCGGCTGACGGTCAGGAAGCGGGTCCGGCGGGCTGTGCTCCCCGGGCCCGCGGGGGCGTGGGAGGCGCGAGCCTCAGGCGACCTTCTCCGACGACCCGCTGGAGGACTTCGAGGAGGACGAGGACTCGGACTTCGACTCCTTCTTGGCCTCACTCTTGGTCTCGGTCTTCGCGTCGTCCTTCTTGGCGGGCTCCTTGGGCGTGGACGTGGTCGTCGCAGTCGAGCTCTTGCGGCTGTCGGTGCGGTAGAAGCCTGATCCACGGAACACGATCGCGGCGGGAGAAAAGATCTTGCGCAGACGCCCACCACACGCGGGGCACTCGGTCAGCGCGTCATCGCTGAACTTCTGCACGACTTCCAGCGGTTCACCGCATTCCGTGCAAGCGTACTGATACGTCGGCACGAGATCCTCCTTGCTGCCCCGACCACACGGGACTGGCACTCTCACTTGATGACTGCTAAGTGTACGGGGCTCCGGATCATTCCCGGGCCGGGACTGTCAGTCCCCGCGCTCGCCGTACCAACCGGCCAGCTTGCCGCGCCTGCTCACCGCGCGCAACCGGCGCTCCGTCACGGCACGTACGTCACTCGTGGTCACGACCAGCAATTCGTCCCCGGCCTGCAGCCGCGTGCTCGGCTCTGGAACGAAGCTCTTTCCGTCCCTCACGACCAGCATGATCGCCGCTCCCTGCGCCAACCGCAGCTCGAAGATCTCCACTCCGTCGAGCCGTGAGTCCGGGGGAATCCGGATGTCCAGCAGCTCAGCGTGCAACTCCTCGAGCGGCGCCGCCTCGACGTCGATGTCACGGCTGCCCTCGGCGACCGTCAGCTTCAGCGCCCGCGCGGCCCAGGGGAGCGTCGGTCCCTGCAGCAGGGTGAAGACGACCACGATGATGAACACCTGCGCGAACAGCGCGTCCGCTCTGTGCAGGCTGGCCGTCATCGCCACCGTGGCGAGAACGATCGGCACCGCTCCGCGCAGGCCCGCCCACGACAGGAGGGCCTTCTCCCGCCAGGAGAAGCCGAAGAACGGCGTGGACAGCACCACCGACAGCGGTCTGGCGACGAACACCAGCACCAGGCCGCACACCAGCGCCGGCGCGATCTGCGCCGGGAGTTCGGACGGCGAGGCCAGCAGGCCGAGCATGATGAACAGCCCGATCTGGGCCAGCCAGGCCAGTCCCTCGGCGAAGCCGCGCGTGGCCGGGCGATGGGGCAGAGGGCTGTTGCCCAGCAGGAGCGCGGAGATGTACGTCGCCAGGAACCCGCTGCCGTGCAGCATCGAGGCCGCGCCGTAGGCCCCGAGCACGAGGGCCAGCACCGCGATCGGATACAGGCCCGACGCCGGCAGCGCCAGGCGGCGCAGCGCGAACGCGCCGAGCCACCCGATGAGCAGCCCGGCCACGGCGCCGATGGCGAGTTCGGCCACGAGCTCGCCGGCCATGCCGGGCACGGTGGGGGAGTGCTTGGCCGTCAGCGCGACCACCAGGATGATCACTGGGGCGTCGTTGAACCCCGACTCGGCCTCGAGAGTGCCCGACAGACGCGATGGCAGAGGCAGCCGCCGCAACACCGAGAAGACGGCCGCGGCGTCCGTCGGCGCCAGCACCGCGCCCAGCAGCGTCGCGATGCGCCAGTCGGCACCGATCAGCCAGTGCGCGGCGACGGCGACGGTCGCGATGCTGACCGCGCTGCCGACGATGGACAGCGAGATCGCGGCCGGCACGCCCGCGCGTACCGCGGACCAGCGGGTCGTGAGACCACCCTCGGCCAGGATGAGGACCAGTGCGGCCAGCCCCAGGGTCTCCGCGACGAACGGGTCATCGAACTGGATGCCGACCCCGGACTCACCGAGCAGCAGCCCCAGCGCCAGGTAGAGGAGCAGGCTGGGTAGCCCGCTGCGATGCGCCACGCGCACCGCGACGATGGCGGTGATGATCACGATGGAGCCGAGCAGCAGCCATAGGTCGAGCTTCACCTGCCACCCCCTCATCGTCTGTGCTCACGTGATCCAGCCCGTCGGGCAGCGCGGTCTCACCTGCACCGGGTTCAACCCTGCAGGCCTACCCGCAGGCCATGCCTAGCGGCGCCGGATCACCGGGTCGATCCCGTTGACGACGTTGCGCACCGGCCGCCCCTCGATGGCGGCCTTCACGTTGTCCAGAACCGTGGTGATGATGTTGAGTTGCGCCTGCCGGGTGGCACCTGCGGTGTGTGGTGACAGCAGGACGTTGTCGTGGCTCCGCAGCGGGTGGTCGACAGGCAGCGGCTCCCGGTCGTACACGTCCAGCGCCGCACCTGCCAGCTTTCCACTGTCCAGTGCGGCGAGCACGGCGTCGTCGGGTGCGATCCCGCCGCGTGCGACGTTCACGAGCAGGGAGCGGGCCGGCAGGAGCGTGAGCCGCTCGGCGTTCAGCAGGCCGACGGTCTCCGGGGTGCGCGGCAGGCAGACGACGACCACATCGGACGTGGTGAGCA
>DASQPY010000108.1:0-2934 GCA_035643735.1 Actinoallomurus sp.
GTCCAGGGCACCGGCCGGCGCATGTCCCGCCGCATCGCCCGCCATTTCGCCACCATGGACGCGATCCGCGGCGCCGACGTCGAAGCACTCCAGGAGGTCGAGGGCATCGGACCCGAGCGAGCCGCGCTCATCATCAAAGAACTCCATGGGCTGGCGCCGGTCATCGACAAGCTCGTCGCCGCCGGACTGTCGATGACCGAGCCCGACGCCGTCACCGGTGAAAGCGCGCCTTCGAGCGAGGAGGACCTGCCGCTGACCGGAATGACCGTGGTCGTCACCGGGTCGATGACCGGCCCCCTCGCCGCGCTGTCTCGCAACGAGGTGAACGACCTGATCGAACGCGCCGGCGGCAAGGCATCCTCCAGCGTCTCCACCAAGACGTCGCTGCTCGTCGCCGGAGAGAAGGCCGGATCGAAGAAGGACAAGGCCGCCGGCCTGAGCGTTCCCATCACTTCGCCCGAACAGTTCGCCGAGACGGTCAAGGCGTTCCTGTAGCGCGGGCGTCCATCGCTGCCAGCGAGAACTCGCGGCGTTGTAGCCCGTCCCCCGCGCCGACCCCAGGACGCGGTGGCCCGGCCGCACGTCGAGTTGCTCGTGCATCTGCGCGACGATGCCCGGCGCGGAGGCCATACCGCGAGGCCGGCCGCCTGTCCCCGGATGGGTGACGACGCCCTCGTGAGGGTACGCGGTCTCGATCGGCGCTCCGCGACAGGTCTCGTATCAGCGGCCGTGCGGCTCGCGCGCCGTGTCGTACGTCTCGCGGGCCTCGAAGACGGCGTCCAGTTTGTTCTCGACCCAGCGGGTCAGGGCCCATACCTGTTCGGCGGCCTCGTGGCCCATCGGGGTCAGCGAGTAGTCGACGCGCGGCGGGATGACGGGCTTCGCGTCGCGGTGGACGAAGCCGTCGCGTTCCAGCGTCTGAAGGGTCTGCGCGAGCATCTTCTCGCTCACGCCGCCGACCTGGCGGCGGAGCTCGCTGAAACGGTACGAGCGCTCCAGCAGCGCGGCCAGGATCAGCACGCCCCAGCGGCTGGTGACATGTTCGAGCACCGCTCGCGACGGACATCCCGCGCGGTTGACGTCCGGCGAGGATCTCAGCGTCTCGTGGACCGGGGTTCCGGGTTCAATGCTTACGCGCACACCAGTACCTTACTCCAAGGTGGGTACTTTCCACTGGTTAGTACTGCTCCTAAGGTGAGTGACCAGCGCACAATCCCGCGCTATCGACACACCTGAGAAGAGAAGCGCTTCAATGAGCATCGTCATCACCGGAGCCACCGGGCAGCTCGGCCGTCTGGTCATCGCGGACCTGCTCGCCGCCGGAGTGCCCGCGGACGGGATCACGGCCGTCGCCCGCGACGAGGGCAAGGCCGCCGACCTGGTCGCGCAGGGCCTCCGGCTCCACATCGCCGACTACGACCGGCCAGAGACGTTCGACGGCGCGTTCCGGCCCGAGGACCGCGTCCTCCTGATCTCCGGCACGGACGTCGGGAAGCGTACGGCGCAGCATGCCGCGGTGATCGACGCGGCACGGGCGGCGGGCGTGGCACAGCTCGCCTACGTCGGCGTGTTCGGCGGGCCAAAGGCCGACTTCCTGCTGGCGGACGAGCACCGCGAGACCGAGCAGCTGATCGTCGACTCCGGCCTGCCGTACACCTTCCTGCGGAACAACTGGTACTCCGACGCCCGGACGTACGTCGGCGACCTGCCCGGCATCCTGGAGCGTGGCGCCATCGTCACCAGCATCGCCGTCGGGAGCCGCATCGCCACCGCACCGCGCACCGACTACGCCGCCGCCGCGGCGGTGGTCATGAACAACGACGGGCACCTGAACACGGCGTACGAACTGAGCGGCGACACCGCCTGGTCGCTCGAGGAGTTCGCCGCGGAGGTTTCGCGGCAGACCGGCACGAAGGTCGTCCACACCTCCATCACCGCCGCCGAACACAAGGCACTGCTCACCGGCGCGGGCGTCCCCGGCGCCTTCGCCGACATTCTCGTGGACGTGGACGACGCCATCAGCCGCGGCATGCTGTCCGCCACGCCGGGCGACCTGAGGCGGCTCATCGGCCGGCCGACCACCCCGATCGCCGCGACGATCGCGGCGGCACTGGCATAGGCCGTACGAACAGGGCCGATCGCGGGACCGCATGACGCCACGGAGATAACGGCGGCATCCCGGGTTCCCGGTTTCCGCACGGGGCCGACGTCGCGTAAAACATCATGCATCCGTGGACGAATGGTCGCTTCCCGGATACACCACCCTCCGAGAGCTGGGACGGGGCGGCTTCGGCCGCGTCGTACTCGCCCGGCACGACGCTTCGGGCACGCTCGTCGCCGTCAAGTACCTCCCCGCCCCGGACGAGCGCTTCCGCACGGAGTTCCGGGCGGAGGCGCAGGTCCTGCGCGGTCTCGACAGCACGTACGTGGTGCGTCTCTTCGCGTACGTCGAGGAGGCGCAGGGTGCGGCGATCGTCATGGAGGCGATCGACGGGGTGTCCCTCAGGACGCTGCTCAGCGGGCGCGGTGCGCTGGAGCCGGAGGCCGCGCTGGCGGTGCTGAAGGGATCCCTGCTCGGCCTGGGCGCCGCGCATCACGTGGGCGTCGTCCACCGTGACTACAAGCCCGCGAACGTCATGGTCGACGGCGACGGCCGGAGCAAGCTGATCGACTTCGGCATCGCCCTGCGCTCCGGCGCGGCGGGACAGATCGTCGGCACCCCGGCGTACATGGCACCGGAGCAGTGGGCCGGGTCACCCGCCTCGCCCGCCACCGACGTGTACGCCGCCACCTGCGTGTTCTTCGAATGTGTGACGGGCCGGAAGCCGTACCTGGGCGACACCGCCGAGTCGTACCGCGCCCAGCACACGAGCGGCGAGATTCCCGCCGATCAGGCACCGCCCGGGGTCCGGGAACTGATCTACCGCGGCCTGG
>DASQPY010000109.1:0-4434 GCA_035643735.1 Actinoallomurus sp.
CGCATGAGTGCGGAGGCGATCCGCCGGGCCAGATCCCAGACCGCGCGCTCGCCGCGGCGCAGCCACCACGCGGACACCACGGCCGCGGCGACGTGCGCGAACGTCATCGCGGTGGCACCGGAGGAGGAGGAGGTCATCGCGTGACCGTGCGCCAGATGCTGGCCCTGCTGCGCCGCCGTGAAAACCGCGTGCAGCATGAACTGGCCGCCGAGCAACCCGGTGAGGATCGTCGCCAGCGAGCGCTCCGTGCCGGTGAGTGCGATCCCGATGACGGTGAGCGCGACCAGGCCGCCGGCGGCCGCCGGCGCGGGCACCGGAGCGTGGGACACCATTATGTGTCCGGTGATGGCCAGCCCGACGCACACGGTGGCGAAGACCACCGAGCGCGCGGCACGGTACACCGGATGGGTTGGCATGACGCACCAATTATCGGCCCACGCCCGCCCTACCCGTGGCCGCCCCGGCCCGAAGCCGATATTCGGCGATACGGCCCGTGATGTGGGCAGGGGTGGCCGGACCGCGCCACGGCCGGGCCGGCCCTCCGGACCGGCCGCGAGGCCCGCGTACGGGCGTGCTCCGCGCGGCGGAGAGCCTCTCCCGCGGGCCCGGAGAGGAGCCGGCGCCGGAAGCTTTGGACCGCGGGCTATTGACGTCCTGATCGTTAGTACTTAACTTCCATACGACCACGTCGTGACGTTGGATATTTTCAAGCACCGGGAGTTCCGATGTCCTCGCCCCCTTCGCATCCCTCCCGTCACCGCCGTCACGGCATCGCCGCCGTACCCGCCGTCATGGCGCTCCTCTTCGGCACACTCGCCACCGGACCCGCCGCCGACGCCGCCGATCATGGGCGGGGCGTACGGTTGCGGGTGATGGCCTACAACCTCCAGGCCGGCGCGGGGGCTGATCACGTCTTCGACCTGGAACGACAGGCTCGCGCCATCGAATCCGAGCACCCCGACCTCGTCGGCCTCGAAGAGGTCGACGTCGACTGGGCGGCCCGGAGCGACTACACCGACGAGGCCACCTGGCTGGCCAGGCGGCTGCACATGCATGTCTTCTTCGCGCCGATCTACGACCTGCCGCCGGACCGCGCGGGCGCGCCGGACCGGCGGTTCGGCGTCGCGCTGCTGTCGCGCTTCCCGATCCTGCGGGCGCGGAACCTGGAGATCACCCGGCTGTCCACGCAGGTGCCCGACCCGGTGCCGGCGCCCGGGCCGGGCTTCCCTGAGGTCCTTGTCGACGCGCACGGCATGCCGCTGTGGGTCTACGTCACCCACCTGGACTACCGGGCCGACCCCGGCGTACGCGAGGCCGAGGTCGCCGACATGAACGCGATCATGGACCGCCGGCACGGACCGAAGCTGCTTCTCGGCGACTTCAACGCCCAGCCGGACGATGCCGAGCTGGCGCCGCTGTGGACACGGCTGACCGACGCGCTGACCGTCGAGGGCCAGCGCACCACACCGACCTGGCCCGCCGACGTCCCGGCCAAGCGCCTCGACTACGTGACCTTCTCACCCGGCATCCGCGTCACCGGCGCGCACATCCCGGACACGCTCGCCTCCGACCACCGGCCCGTCGTGGCCGACTTCAGAGGCCTCCGACACTGAGGGGATTCAATGACGACGACACGACGAGGAGTACTCCGCGGAATCGCGGCCACCGGAGCCGCGGCGCCGTTCGCCTCCCTGGCCGGGTCCGCGTCCGCGTCCACCGGTAAGGCTGGCGGCGTACAGACCGGCTTCGACGTGCTGCACGCCGGCGGCTACCAGCAGCTGAAGGGCCAGAAGGTCGGCTTGGTGGCCAACCCGACCGCCGTGGTCCGCGACCTCACCCACGAGGTCGACGTGATACACCAGTCGGGCGGCGTCGACCTGGTGGCGGTGTTCGGCCCCGAGCACGGTTTCCGCGGATCGGCGCAGGCCGGTGGCTCCGAGGGCTCGTACAAGGACCCGCGGACGCAGATCCCCGTCTACGACGCCTACGCCAAGTCCGTGACGCAGATCGCGGCCGATTTCACCAAGGCCGGCCTCGACACCGTGGTGTTCGACATCCAGGACGCGGGGGCGCGCTTCTACACCTACATCTGGACGATGCATGATTGCATGCAGGCCGCCTCCCAGGCGGGCAAGCGCTTCGTCGTGCTCGACCGGCCGAACCCGCTCGGCGGCACGGCGGCGACCGGGCCGGTCATGCATCCCGAATACACCTCCGGTGTCGGCAAGCAGGCGATCTCCGAGCAGCACGGCATGACCGTCGGCGAGCTGGCGCTGCTGTTCGACTCGGAGTTCCTGGGCGGCAAGGTGAAGCCCCAGGTGATCAAGATGCGCGGCTGGCGGCGCGGCACCTTCTATGACGAGACCGGCCTGCCGTGGGTGATGCCCTCGCCCAACATGCCCACCCTCGACACGGCCATCGTCTATCCCGGCATGGGGCTGTTCGAGGCCCTGACCATCACAGAGGGGCGCGGCACGACCCGCCCGTTCGAGATCGTCGGTGCGCCGTTCCTCGACTGGCACTACGTCGACGCGCTGAACGCCCTCAAGCTGCCCGGCGTGCGGTTCCGCGAGGCGTACTTCGCGCCGACCTTCTCCAAATGGGTCAACCAGAACTGCGCCGGCGTGCAGGTGTACGTCACGGACCGCCGCAGGTACGACTCCATCCGCACCGCGATCGCCATGATCGTCACCGCTCGGCAGCTGTACCCCAAGGACTTCGCCTGGCGTGAGAGCGCCGCTCCGTACTGGATCGACAAGCTGACCGGCTCCGACCTCGTACGAAAGGGGGTCGACGGAGGCTCGACGACGGACCAGATCGTCGCCTCCTGGCAGGGCGAGCTGGCACGGTTCCGCGCCCAGCGGTCCCGTTATCTGCTGTACCGCTGAGGAGGAAAATTGCGTCGCCCCCCACGTCGCACTCTCATGATCATTCTGACCGCCGCGTGCCTGTGCGCTCCTGCCGTCGCGCAGGCCGCGCCCAAGGCGAGTGGCCCCCCGACCGTGACCGCCGCCGACCTGACCTTCACTCCCGGCCGTACGCTGCACTACGGCTCCGCCGCGTCGGCCGGGTTGCTGCCCGACCAGGTCGCGGCGATCGCCAAGGACGCCGCGTCGTACGAGACGGCCCTGCCGGGCGCGGCGCATCCCCTGTACCCGGGTGCGGTCGTGCTGGCCGCCCACAACGGGACGATCGTGCAGCACAGCGCGTCCGGGTACGCGCTGCGTTACGCCGATGACACGCCCACCGAGCTGCCGCGGGATCAGTGGATCCCGATGCGGAACGACACGATCTTCGACCTGGCGTCGATGTCGAAGCTGTTCACGACCATCGTGGCCCTGCAGGAGGCCGAGCGCGGCAAGATCAGTCTGGACGCGACCGTCGCCTCGTACCTGCCCGGCTTCGCCCAGAACGGCAAGGGCACGATCACGCTGCGCCAGCTGCTCACGCACGTGAGCGGCCTGCGGCCGGACCTGCCGTTCTACAACTACACGGGCCGAGCGGCGCAGGAGCAGGCGCTGTACGCCGAGAAGCTGCAGAACCCGGTCGGTACCGCGTACGTCTACTCCGACCTCAACCTGATCACCATGCAGTTCGTGCTGGAGAAGGTGACCGGCAAGACCCTCGACGTGCTCGTGAGCGACGGGATCACCAAGCCGCTCGGCCTGAGGGACACCGGTTACAACCCGCCCGCGTCGAAGAAGCCGCGGATCGCCGCGACGGAGTACGAGCACACGCCGTACGCGGCGCTCAACCGTGGCCTCGTCTGGGGCCAGGTGCACGACGAGAACTCCTACGCCCTCGGCGGTGTCGCCGGCCACGCCGGGGTCTTCTCCACCGCGCACGACATCGCGGTCATGGCCCAGATGATCCTGGACGGCGGGCGCTACGGCCACGCGCGCGTGCTCCGGGACAGTTCGGTACGGCAGATCTTCACGAACTACAACACCGCCTTCCCCTCCGACTCCCACGGCATCGGCTTCGAGCTGAACCAGCGTTGGTACATGGGCGGGCTGTCCTCGCCGGTGACCGCCGGGCACACCGGTTACACCGGAACCGACATCGTGATCGACCCGCTGTCCCGGTCGTTCAGCATCCTGCTGACCAACCGGGTGCACCCGAGCCGCAACTGGGGCAGCATCAACCCGGCACGCCACGCGGTCGCCCAGGACCTGGCGCGCGCCATCCCGGTACGGCCCGCGGCGGGCCGCACCGCGTGGTTCTCCCAGACGAAGGACAAGACCACCGCGACGCTCACGGCGCCGGTGGCCGGCGCCACCAAGCTCTCCTTCGACCTCTGGTACGACACGGAGGAGTCCGACCTGGGGGTGCTGGAGACGTCCTCTGACGGCACGACCTGGACGCCGGCGCCGTTCTCGCTGCGGTCGGGCCACAACGCGTGGACGGTGAACGGCACGTTCTCCGGCTTCTCCG
>DASQPY010000110.1:0-5495 GCA_035643735.1 Actinoallomurus sp.
GGGCTCGTACGGATCGGGAAGGGCATAGAGATGTCGGGCAGCGGCAGGTGGCCGACCGGCTGGTGGGGGCGGTGGGAGTGCTGCCGGGCACGGTGCCGTACGCCGGTGGCGAGGGTGGTGGCGGACGTGCCGAGGCCGGTCGGACCGGAGGCCAGGCCGCCGTTCATGTAGCGGCTGGACCGCGCGTGCCACTCCTGCCCGCCGGACTGCCAGTCCTGCAGCCCTTTGACGTAGGCGCCCACCGCGCCGTGCTCCGCCGCGGACGCGGCGTGCTCGGCCAGCAGGCCGGGGACCTCGGCGCCGGCCGCGTACTCCACGAGGTCGGCCGACCAGGGGGCACCGCCCACCCGCCGCCGCATCTGGACGTACTCGATCGGGTTGGCGATCCGGCCCCGGTCGATGTTGTCCAGCTCCCACATCGACTCGACCATCAGGTTGTGGGTGCTGATCGTGAACCGTCGGCGCCACTCGTCGGACATGGCCGGGACCGTGCGTTCCCATAGGTCTTTGAGCCCGGCCTCGGCGGCGTTCTCCGGCTCTGGAGGCGTCTCGTCGTCCGTGGTCATGAAGAGTTCAAGGCGGTCGACGTATTGCTTGGCGGCCGGGAGATCGCGGGAGTACTTGAACTCTTCGAGGAATTGGTCGTCGAAGAAGAACACCCAGATGTACCAGTCAGTGATCAGGTCCAGTGTCGGGCCGTCGCAGTCGGGGTGCGTGTAGGCGCACATCAGCCCGTAGTCCATGCGTGCCAGGTCGGTTTCGTCCCAGATGAGACCGCCCCCTGGCTTGGAGGCGTCGAGCATGCCCATCTTCCGGGCCCAGGCGGTGCTGTGGTCGCGCGAACGCTCCAGATTCGGGTTGATTCGGGCGGGATATGGCATGTAAAAGTCAGGCATCACGAATGGCTGCATGGGGAGGTGCTTACCCTGAGGAGACCTGGACAATACCTGGATCATGAATGGCGGAGGAATTGTGTTAATGGCGGTTTATGTCGCAAATAGGGGTTGCGGGCCGGTCACGGTCGTACCGCGACGACGGCGGACCAGGCGTGGGTGAACCACAGTTCCTCGCCGTCCACGTACGGACGCAGGCCGGTGGCCGGTCCGCCGTCGAGCTCGGCGCTCAGGGCGGCGCGGATCTCCGTACGGGCGGGGGCCGGGGTCGAGGTGCGCTCGAGCCAGTCGTCCAGCCGCAGGGGGTTGTCCCTGGTGTTCTGCGAGACGATCGACGCGCCCGCCCCGGCGAGCAGCGCGGCCAGCTCCCGCGTGGTCGGCGTACGCGTGTGGCTGGGGTCGCGGAGGACCTCGAGATGGTCCCGTACGCCGCGGTGCTCCGGCTCGGTGACCATGTCGATCAGCACGACGCGTCCGGACCGCCGGCAGACCCGCACCATCTCGGCGAGCGGGACCGCCGGGTCGGTGAAGTGATGCACCGACAGCCGCGAGACCACGACGTCGAAGGACTCGTCCAGATAGGGCAGCCGCGCCGCGTCGCCGACCTCGAAGACGATGTTGCGCTGACCGGCCGCATCGGCCTCGGCCTTGCCTTTCTCGAGTACCGCCGGCGTGAGGTCCACCGCGGTCACGTGGGCCGTACGGAACGCCAGCGCCCGGCCCAGATGGCCCGCTCCCGCGGCGACGTCGAGGACCTGTTCGCTCGCGTCCGGCTCGACCAGCCCGACGATCCAGCCGACACCGCTCGACGCCCAGCCGCCGGCGGTGAAGGTCGGCGCCTGACGTTCGAACTCACGCCGTACGGTCTCGTCGTGCTCGGTCATGGCCACTCCCGTGGGGTCCGGTGGGCTCCATTGGAACAGAGCGGCCCGGTCGCCCGCCCGACGGGCGGGCGATCCCTCGCGCGTTCTTCGCTTACGAATCGGCGGACGCCGCTTCGAGGAGTGCCGCGTTCTGGCGTTCGAGCGCCTTGGCCACGCCGCCGTACCAGCCTTCGGCCACGGACTCCGACAGGGGATCCGGGAAGATGTCCTCCTCACCCTTCGCCACTCCGTCGAAGATGGCCCGCGCGACGGACTCCGGGGAGGCCTTGGGAATTTCGAGCACGCGGGACATGTCGGTGTCGACCGGCCCGCACAGTACGGCGTGGACCTGCACGCCCTGCCCGGTCAGCAGAGCGCGCATCGACTGGGACAGCGAGAGCGCGGCCGCCTTCGAGATCGAGTAGGCCGGCATGACCGGCACGGCCGCGACGGCCGCCAGCGACAGAACGTTGACGATCGCTCCCCCCGAACCGGTCAGCAAGGGCAGAAAGGCCTGGACCACGCCGTACGTGCCGTACAGGTTGACGGCGAGCTGCTGTTCGAGCGCAGCCGGATCGCTGAGGTCTTCGTAGATCGCCAGCCCGGCGTTGTTGATGAGGATGTCGAGCGATGCGACGCTCTCGACGGCCGCCTGAATCTGCTCCGCGCTTGTCACGTCCAGGGTCAGCGGCGTGACCCGCCCATCCGAGTGGGTCAACGGCCGGCGCGTACCGGCGTACACGCGCTTCGCGCCCCTGTCCAGAGCCTCCTCGACCAGCGCCTGCCCGATACCGCGCTTGGCCCCGGTCACCAGAATTGCCTTGTCGGCGATTGTCATGCGTCCTCCTGGGAATGCGGACGGTCCGCGTACTCCGGCCGTCCGAGCCGTCGAGGATGCAGACGCAGCGAGGTCGCGAAACTGGGTGTCCGCCGAGCGCCCAGTTCGTACCTTGGCCGACGTCCATACGGAGAACGCCACGACGTGCGGGAGAGAGGTGACGCGAGAGTGGGGACGGCCACCGCCGACTTGATCACCAGGGCGCGAGCCGGGGACGGCGACGCGTTTCGAGAGCTGACCGAGCCACACAGTCGAGAGCTCCACGTGCACTGCTACCGGATGCTCGGATCCTTCCAGGACGCCGAGGACGCCCTCCAGGACACACTCCTGTCCGCCTGGCAGGGCATCGGAGCGTTCGAGGGACGTGCCTCGATCCGCACTTGGCTGTACCGGATCGCCACCAACCGGTGCCTCGACGCGCTTCGCTCGGCGAGCCGCCGCCCGGCCGTGCCGTGGGACATCCCCGAGGTCGAACCGCCCGAGCCGACAAGGCTCGGGGAGGTCGTCTGGCTCGAACCGTTCCCTGACGCGTTCCACGAAGGTGCGGTCAACACGCCACCTGGCCCGGCCGCCCGGTACGAGCAGACCGAAGCGATCTCGCTGGCCTTCGTGACAGCACTTCAGGTCCTGCCGGCCCGCCAGCTCGCCGTGCTCATCCTGCGCGACGTACTCGGCTACCACGCCAACGAGGTCGCCGACATCCTCGAAACGACCGTCGAATCGGTCACCAGCGCGCTCAAACGAGCCCGCGCCGGGCTGCAGCGCCGTCTGCCGCCGACCGGCGATCGCGAACCGCCGCCCGCTCCCGGCTCACCCGCCGAGCAGGCACTCGTAGCGAAGTTCGTCCACGCGTACGCGTCCGCCGATATCGACGTCCTGATCGCCCTGCTGACCGACGACATCTACGTCTCCATGCCGCCGATTCCCCTCGAATACCACGGCCGTGCCGACGTGGCCCGCTTCTACGCCACCATCCTCCGCAGGGACTGGACCTATGACTTCGTGCCGACGCGCGCGAACGGCCAGCCGGCGCTCGGGACCTACCTCCGCACCCCGACCGGCATCCGCCATGGAGTCGGCCTCGTCGTCCTCACCCTCAGCGGCGACCGAATCTCCGCCATCACCCGCTTCGACGCCAGCGTGCTCCCGTCGTTCGCTCTGCCACGCTCACTCCCCGGCTGAAGCGGCGCGGCTGCGCCTCCGGGTCCTCCGCATATTCACGGAGGCGCGGTCCGCGATCAACCACCCAGACGACCGTCCAGGTCCTTGAGGCGGCTCATCAGAAGCTCCACGAACCGGGGGTGGTCGAACTCGAGCGCCACATGAGTGTTGGGGACCTGGCCGGTGACGCCGTGCACGTCCACGACGGTGGTGCCCCGGGTCAGGCCTGATCCGTACTCGGCCTCCACGTGCAGGTGGCTGGTGTACACGATGCCGGGTTCGATCACCTCGGCCACCGCCAGGGCGTCGTGCTGATAGCTGTCCGTCGTGCCGTAGTGGTCCTGGTGGAGGCCACCGTAGAAGTCGACCGCGGCCGCGACGAAGCGGCCGATGCGGCCGCCGGTCCGCAGTACGTCCACATCCCGCGAGGTCACCACCGCGCGGTCCGTCACGTCCAGCCCGACCATGGTCAGCGGGAGGCCGGCGGCGAAGACGCGATGCGCGGCCTCCGGATCGGCCCAGACGTTGAACTCGCTGGTGGGCGTCATGTTGCCGCCGCGGGCCGCGCCGCCCATCACCACCAGCCTGCCGATACGGGCGGCGGCCTCCGGGCGGGTGGCGGCGAGCAGCGCGATGTTGGTCAGCGGGCCGATCGCGACGACGGTCACCGGCTCCGTGGAGGCCAGCAGGCGTTCGGCGATGAAGTCGACGGCATGCGCGTCCACCGGGCGGGTGCTGGGTGGCGGCAGCGGGAGGCCACCCAGGCCGTCGGCGCCGTGGAAGGATTCGGCGGTCCTGAAGGCCTCGCGGATCAGCCCGCGGGGCGCGCCCGCAGCCACCGGGATGTCGGTGCGGCCGGCGAGTTCGAGGACGCGCAGCGCGTTGACGGTGGCGTTGGCCAGGGTGGTGTTGCCGGCCACGGTGGTGACACCGATCACGTCGATCTCGGGGCTGCCCAGCGCGAGGAGCAGCGCCAAGGCGTCGTCGAGGCCGGGGTCGGTGTCGATGATGACGGGGATGGGGGGTACTCCGGGCGTAGTCACGTGACACTCCAGTCGTCCACTTGGGCTGCCGTCGGCATGGCGGTTTGCGCGCCCTCCCGGGTGACCGTGAGGGTGGCGGCGACGCATGCGCGCTGCAGGGCGTCGCCGGGTTGCCGCCCCTCCACCAGGCCGAGCACGAACGCGGCGACGAATGTGTCGCCGGCGCCCACGGTGTCCACGGCGGTGACGGGGGGCGGCGTCGCGCGGGCCAGCTCTTCGCCGTCCTTCAGGAGCACGGCGCCGGCCGCGCCCAGGGTGAGCGCGATCAGGGCGCTCGTGGGTGGCAGGGCGGCGTGCTCGGTCTCGTTCACGATGATCACGTCGGCGCGGGCGAGCGCCTCGGACGGGACCGGCACGGCCGGAGCGGCGTTGAGGCAGAACATGCCGCGCGTGGCCCGCGCCGCCTGGACGACGGCGCCGCTGGGGATCTCCAACTGGCAGATCACGGCGTCGGCGTCGCCGATGTCGATGCCGTCCAAGTCGAGCAGGGCGTTCGCGCCGGGGTGTACGGCGATCTGGTTCTCGCCGGCGTCGTCCACCAGGATCATCGCGACGCCGGTCGGGGAGTCGGCCTCGGTGACCAGGGTCAGGTCCACTCCGGCCGTACGCAGGTTGCGGACCGCCACCTCGGCGTAGGCGTCCGCACCGGTCCGGCCGACCATGCGGACCTCCGCCCCGAGCCGGGCGGCGGCCAGGG
>DASQPY010000111.1:0-2757 GCA_035643735.1 Actinoallomurus sp.
CTGGCCACCGACTGCAACCCGGGCTCCTGCTACTCGTCCAGCATGGCGTTCTGCATCGCCCTGGCCGTACGGGAGATGCGCATGACTCCGGAGGAGGCCGTACGCGCGGCCACGGAGGGCGGGGCGAAGGCCCTGCGGCGAACCGACGTCGGGCATCTGCGGCCCGGCGCCCGGGCCGACGTGCTGGTGCTCGACGCGCCTTCGCACATCCATCTCGCGTACCGGCCGGGGGTTCCCCAAGTGGCCCGGGTATGGCGTGCGGGTGGGTCCCTATAAGCATCAATGGGGCTAATTGACCGCGAAACGCGTATCGCGGAACATTATCTCGCCATACTTGGATAAGCATTCACCGACGTTAGGGGCCTTTCCCGGCCACGCGTGGACGTTGACTGATCACCGGTCGTCATCCAGTGTTAAAGGTGCACTGGCCCTAGCCCCTCGGGAGTCCACGATGCAGGTCCTTGATCGTTCGCGGCTTCAGGTGTTGCCTTATCCGTTATCGCACGAACTGAACGTCTATTCACTAGCTGCTGGGGTGATTCGCCGGTTGATCGGGTAATGTCGTCCGGCGAAATCGACTATGCCACGAGGCTAAACGTGATCCACGTTCTCATCGTCGAGAATATGAACCTGATTCGGGGCGGTCTGGTCGCCCTGCTTTCCGGACATCCGGATATGGCGGTGGTGGCGGCGTTAGAATCCGCCGACAAGGCACTTCCGGCCGCACTGGAACTCGAACCCGACGTCGTCCTGCTCGGGGCGGGCATGGAGGATCCCGACGGATTCGCCATCGCCAGATCTCTCCATGACGAATTACGGTCATGCGCGATCGTGATCATGGCAAATCGCCGCAGACCGGGCGACCTGCGCCGCGCCGTCGCCGCCGGGGTCATGGGCTACCTGGTGATCGACGCTCCCCCGGACGACCTGGCCGACGCGGTACGCCGGGCGGCGCAGGGCGAGCGGGTGATCGACTCGGAGCTGGCGTTCGCCGCCCTCGACAGTGCGGAGAGTCCCCTGACGGACCGGGAGGTCGACGTACTGCGGCTCGCCGCACAGGGCGCGTCGTCCGCGGAGATCGCGGGCCACCTGTTCCTCTCGGTACGGACGGTGCGCAACCACATCTCGCGCATCATCGGCAAGGTCGGCGCCCGCAACCGGGTCGACGCGATCCGCATCGCCGACGACGCGGGCTGGTTATGACCGGTCCGCCCACCGGCCGAGCCCGGTCGTGGACACCGGAACACTGCCCGGGCCCGAGGGCCGGCCGGTCATGGCGATCCTGAGGCGTGACCCCGTCGGACCGGCTTCGACGACCGGCACTACGCGGGGGAGCCGGTGGACGCCGGAGAGCCTTCGCGCCCCGGTCGCCCGGTCGGCTCCGGATGTGGCGCCGCCCAGTGGCCGTGCAGCTCACGGTAGAGGCCGCAGTCCGCGAGCAGGTCCTCGTGCGTGCCCAGCCACGAGCGGGTGCCGTCCAGGACGAGGATGTGGTGCGCGCGGCGGGCCGAGGTCATCCGGTGGGCGATGACGACGAGTGAGCCGGGGCGGGACGCGAAGGCGCGTTCGGCCCGTTCTTCGGCGACGGCGTCCAGGTGGCAGGTCGCCTCGTCCAGGATGACCAGCCGTGCCGGCGACAGGTACGCCCGTACGAGGGCGATGAGCTGGCGTTCGCCTGCCGAGAGCGTCTCCGGGGACACCTCGGCCTGATATCCGCCGAGCCGTTCGGCGAGATCACCCGCGCCCACGACCGCGACGGCCCGGTCCAGGGCGTGGTCGGAGGCACCGGGGCGCAGGTAACACAGGTTCTCCCGCAGCGTGCCGCCGAAGACGTACGCCTCCTGGGGGATCAGCGCACGGTCGTCCGGGTCGGCCTCGCCGGCGGGGATGCCGCCGAGGGTGACGGACCCCGCCGAAGGCGTGAGGAGACCGGCGGCGAGCAGCGACAGCGTCGACTTGCCGATGCCGCTGGGGCCGACGACGGCCAGGTGGTCGCCGTCCGGTACTCGCAGGGACAGGTCGTCGATGACCGGCTCGGCCGCGGGCCCGTACGCGAAGCTCACCCCGTGCAGCCGCAGCTCACCGCCGGCCGGGCGGGACGGCCGCGTCACCCGCGTCACCTCGGCCGCCTCCATGACGCGGTCCAGCGTCACGGCCAGCCGCAGGCCGCTGCCGCCCACTCCCCGGATGATCGTGCTCAGCGCGGGGGACAGGCCCTGGAGCACGTACGTCAGCGAACCCAGGATGACGCCCGGCGTCGCACCGTGCCGTACCAGCCACGGCGCGGCGCCCAGGATGAGCAGCAGCGGTAGCCGCCCGCCCACCGCGAGCGCCACCGAACGTCCCGCGGCGAGCCGGGCCATCGACCGGGCCGTCGCGGCCTGAGCGTCGATCAACCGGCCCGCCGAGGCCGCCATCACCTCCTCCGAGCCGCACGCGGTGATGTCCCGCAGGCCCGCCGCGAGCGCCGTGGCGGACTCGGCGATCCGCTCCTCGGCCAGGATCAGTTCCCGCTGCCGCGTGATCGAACGCGAGACGAGGCAGAGGAACAGCCCGAGCCCTGCCACGACCGGCGGCACGACCAGCAGGAGCGTCACCGGCATCAGCGTCAGGAGGCCGATCAACGCGCCGGTCAGTGTGAAGACGAAGCCTTGAACGATCATCAGCAGACCGGCGAACGTGTCCCGGACGATCTCGACCTGCTGCGTCAGGCGCGCGACGGCGCCGTCGTCACGGCGCCCCGTGCGTACCGACTCG
>DASQPY010000112.1:0-17938 GCA_035643735.1 Actinoallomurus sp.
CCATGGCCAACAGCGCCAAAGAGGACCTACGGGACGGCCTCGGCCCAGAGTTCGCCGACTTCGACGTGGCCGACCTCAGCCCTCGCCGGTTCGTCCGCAAGCATCTCCTCGATGACCTGGACGACTTCGATCATGAGTCGGTCACGACCGAGGAGCCACTCCTGCCCTTCGGAGAGCGGCCACCGTACGACCCCGAGGCGACCTGAGCGTCACCGTGAGGCGGCCGGCGGCCGGTAGACCCGGATCCAGTCCACCTGCATGGTGATCTTCTGCGGCGTGCTCGCCGTACGGTGGAAGCCGGCCCGCATCTCGTTCCGGAGGTAGAGCTGCATCATGGACTGCTTCGGGACGAAGGGCCCCTTGTAGGTCCACGTCTTCTTGCCGTCCATCCAGAACGTGACGTGGTCGGCCAGCCAGTCGACGGCCACGGTGTGCCACTTGGTGAAGTCGGCGCGGGTGGTCCGCTGGACCTGCCGGTCGTCCGGCCCGTGGTGGATGAACAGGCCACCGCTGCGCCGGTTACCGGACAGGATCTCGGCGAAGTCGATCTCGGCGTACTCGGGATTCCCCATGTGCACGGGCCACAGGAACGCGGTCGCGGAGTAGCCGGCGCCCGGGTCGGACCGGATGCGGGCCTCCCAGCGCCCGTACATCTGCGAGAGGCGGGAGATGACTCCCGCCCCCTGGTCCCTGTCGTCGTAGAGCCCGCCCACGAGCATGAGCTTGCCGCCCGAGACGTGGGTGCCGGCGGCGATGCCCCGGTGGGTGGCGGCGTCCGGTGCCTCGTACACCTGCCATTTGCTCGCGTCGAGCTGCGTGCCCCCGAAGTCGTCCGCGAGGATCGGCGTCCCCCAGGCCTTCGATGCTCCGCTCGGTGTCCTGCCCTGACCGCCGCCGTTGCCGCTCTGCTTCACCTGTGAGGAGTGATGGCTACAGCCGCTCGCCGCGGCCGCCAGCGCGATGGCGACCGCGGTCCCCCGTATGACCCCGTCGAATGCCATACGACCACGAAATCATGCGGGAGCCGCGCGTCAAGCGGAAACACGCCCTTGGATTGGTCAACCGCGATTCGGACTGAGGCCAAGCTGGCGGCCGCGCAGGCTCTTGGCCCGCCCGGAGATCTTGTCGGCGATGCTGCGGAGCTCCTTCGACGCGGGGGCGTCCGGGGCGTCCAGGACGATCGGGTTGCCCTCGTCGCCGCCCTCGCGCAGGCGCACGTCGATCGGCACCTGGCCGAGCAGCGGCACGGACGTGCCGAGGGTGCGGGTGAGCGCGTCGGCCACGGTCTGGCCGCCGCCGGAGCCGAACACGTCGACCGGCTCGCCGCAGTGCGGGCAGGGCAGGTAGGACATGTTCTCGATCACGCCGGCGATCGTCTGGTGGGTCTGTGCCGAGATCGCGCCCGCGCGTTCGGCCACCTCGGCGGCGGCCCGCTGCGGCGTGGTCACGACGAGGATCTCCGCGGACGGCAGGAGCTGGGCCACCGAGATGGCGATGTCGCCGGTGCCGGGCGGCAGGTCCATCAGCAGCACGTCGAGGTCGCCCCAGTAGACGTCCGCGAGGAACTGCTGCAGCGCGCGGTGCAGCATCGGCCCGCGCCAGACGACGGGGGAGTTGCCCTCGGTGAACATGCCGATCGAGATGACCTTCACGCCGTGGGCGTTGGGCGGCATGATCATCTGCTCGACCTGGGTGGGACGCCCGGTCACGCCGAGCATGCGCGGCACCGAGTGGCCGTAGATGTCCGCGTCGACGACGCCCACCTTGCGGCCCTGCGCGGCCATCGCCGCGGCCAGGTTGACCGTCACCGAGGACTTGCCGACGCCGCCCTTGCCGCTCGCCACCGCGTACACGCGGGTCAGGGAGTTCGGCTTGGCGAACGGGATCTCCTTGGCCGCCTGGCCGCCGCGGAGCTTGGTCTGCAGCTCCTTGCGTTGCTCCTCGCTCATCACGTCGAGGTCGACCTGGACGCCCGCGACGCCGGGCAGCTTGGAGACGGCGGCGGTCACGTCGCGGGTGATCGTGTCGCGCATCGGACAACCGGCGACGGTGAGGAACACGCCGACCGTGACGCTGCCCTCGGCCGAGACGTCGACGCCCTTGATCATGTCGAGTTCGGTGATGGGACGCCGGATCTCCGGGTCGTTCACCGTCGCGAGCGCCGCGGTCACCTGCTCGATCGTGGGGGAGGCCATGCCCCCATGCTATTTGAGCCGCGAAGCGCTGGGCCAACCCACGCGGCCCGATGGCGTGGATGTCGCCAAGGTCACCCGTCCCGGCGACGGCCCTCCAGGTCTTTCAGCAGGTGCTGAAGCTCGTCGCGGATCCAGTCACGGGTGGCGACCTCGCTCATCGCCATGCGCAGGCTGGCGACCTCACGGGTCAGGTACTCGGTGTCGGACACGCTGCGCTCGTCCCGCGCACGGTCGCCCTCGTACTGCACCCGGTCCCGGTCGTCCTGGCGGTTCTGGGCCAGCAGGATCAGCGGCGCCGCGTACGACGCCTGCAGCGACAGGATGAGGGTCAAGAAGATGAACGGGTACGGGTCGAACCGCCACGTCATGGGGACGAGCACGTTCCAGACGAACCACACGAGGACGACCCCCGTCATGTAGACGAGGAACCGCGCGGTGCCGAGGAAGCGCGCGATGCGCTCGGAGAACACCCCGAACGCCTCGGGGTCGTAGTACAGCCGCGGCACCAGCCGGACCTCCCGCGGCTGGTCGAGGCGCCCCAGGCGGCGCTGGTCGCGCACCCGGTCCAGGCCAGTGCTCATCGTTCCCTCTTTCGGGTGCTCAGTTCGACTGCTCGCCGTTCTCGGCCGCCTCGGCGTTGCGCAGTGCCTCTTCCTCTTCGTCCAGGTCCACGTCCGTGTCCATGACGTTCTCGCGCCAGTCGTCGGGCAGCAGGTGGTCGAGCACGTCATCGACGGTCACCACGCCGAGCAGCCGCCCGTTCACGTCCACGATCGGCACGGACACAAGGTTGTAGGTGGCCAGGTAGTTGGACACCGTCTCGAGGGGCAGTTCCGGCCGCAGCGGGTCCAGCTCGGTGTCGCAGATCGCACTGACAAGAGTGGGCGGCGGCTCACGCAACAGGCGCTGGAAATGGACCGTGCCGAGATAACGGCCGGTGGGCGTCTCGGTCGGCGGGCGGCAGACGTACACCTGGGCGGCCAGCGCCGGGTTGAGGTCGGGATTGCGGATCTGGGCGAGGGCCTCCGCGACGGTGGCGTCCGGTGAGACGATCACCGGTTCGGTCGTCATCATGCCGCCCGCGGTGTTGTCGGCGTAGCTGAGCAGCCGGCGCAGCGGCGCGGCGTCCTCCGGCTGCATCAGCATCAGCAGCTGCTCACGCTGCTCGGGGGGCAGTTCGCCGAGCAGGTCGGCCGCGTCGTCGGGACCCATCTCCTCCAGGACGTCCGCGGCGCGGTCGGCGTCCAGTTTGCCGAGGATCTCCACCTGGTCGTCTTCGGGCAGTTCCTCGAGCACGTCGGCCAGGCGCCGGTCATCGAGCGCGGCGGCCACCTCGCCGCGCCGTTTCGCCGACAGCTCGTGCACGACGTTCGCCAGGTCGGGCGCGCGCATCCGCTCGAACGCCGCGATCAGGCTGGCCGCTCCCTGCCCGTCCTCCACCACGCCGAGACCGCTGATCGCGCCCCAGTCGACGACGAACGTCTCACCCCGCCGCCGGCGCAGGCTCAGCCGTGCGCCCGTGCCCCGGCCTCCGGCCGCCCACCGGTGCGCGTGCGCGGAGGGGCTCGCCCCCGTGCGCCGCACGGCCACCTTGGTGATCAGCCAGTCCCTGCTGCGGCTCTGCTCCATGCCGAGGTCGATCACGATGACGTGTTCTCCGCTCTCGGCGAGCTCGACCCTGCGGTCGAGCATCTCGCCGAGGGCCAGAGTCTCGGAGCTGCGCTTCTCGAACCGGCGCATGTTGATCCGGCCGTCGAAGATCACAGCCCCGGCGTCGATATTGGTGACGCGGGTGATCGGCAGGAAGACGCGGCGATGTGGCGGAACCTCGACCACGAGCCCGAGCACTCTGGGTGGCCGGGGGTGTTGTCGGATCACGACGACGACGTCGCGCACCCGGCCGATCTGGTCTCCGGCCGGGTCGAAGACGGCGATCCCGGCCAGGCGCGCAACGAACACCCGCGATGGCGTTGCGGTCATGCTCGAAGGCTACCTAGGTGCGTGCGCTCGATCGGCAAAGCGTGATCTATACCGGTGCAGCCGCGAGATGACACGATGGGGGCAACGACGCGGTGAACGAGGGGCCACATGGGTGAGCGAGACGGGGCGGACGCCACGGCGTTCGAGGACTTGCGCGGCCTGCTCTTCTCGGTGGCCTACCGGATGCTGGGCACGGTCGCGGACGCCGAGGACATCGTCCAGGACGCGTGGCTGCGCTGGTCCGGCGCGGACCGCTCCGACGTGAAGGACCCCAAGGCGTACCTGGTCCGCATCGTGACCAACACCGCGATCGACCGCCTGCGCTCGGCCCAGGTGCGACGCGAGTCCTACGTCGGCCCCTGGCTGCCCGAGCCCGTGCTGACCTCGCCGGACGTCGCGGAGGACGCCGAGCTGGCCGAGTCGGTGTCGCTGGCGATGCTGGTGGTGCTGGAGACGCTCTCGCCGCTCGAACGCGCGGTGTTCGTGCTGCGGGAGGTGTTCGGGTTCTCACACGCGGAGATCGCGGCCTCGCTCGACCACTCCGAGGTCAGCGTGCGGCAGGTCGCGCGCCGGGCCCGGCAGCATGTCGCCGAGCGGCGTTCCCGCTTCTCCCCGGACCGGACCGAACAGCGCCGGGTGACGGAGGAGTTCCTGTCCGCGACCGTGACCGGCGACTTCGAGCGGCTGCTGGCCGTGCTGGCTCCCGACGTGGTGCTGGTCTCGGACGGCGGCGGCAAGCGCACGGCGGCCCGCCGTCCGCTCGAGGGTTCCGAGCAGGTCGCCCGTTTCCTGGTCGGGATCGGGCAGCGGCCGTACGACGGCGTGGCGGTCGAGGACATGACGATCGAGGTCACCGATGTCAACGGCGTGCCCGGAGTGGTCATCCGCGGCGGCGGCATGGTGCTCACAGCGATGGCGGCCGAGGTCGCCGACGACCAGGTCCAAGCCCTGCACCTGGTCGCCAACCCGGACAAGCTGCACGCGGTGGCCGAACGCCGCGAGGTCCCTCTCGTCCGCTGACCCGCCGCGCCGTACTAGCGGTCAGATCGACGGCGACGGCCGCCGATCATGAAGGGTGTCCGGCCGGTGGTCGTGGCGGGGCTCGGCACCGGCCGTACGCCCGTGTAGTCCTCGGGCAGGCTGCCCGGTGCCTCGGGCACCTCGCCCGTCGGGGTGAGACGGATGATGTAGGCCTCCTCGGCCCACCGCTCGGTCTGGTGCTCGCCGTCGGGGGCGTTCAGGCGCGCCTTGGCGAGTGGCGGGACGACCGCCTCCCACTCCTCCGACCCGGGCTCGACCTGCGCGACGGCGGCGATCCAGGACACCAGGCGCGCGCCCTTGTCCTTGCTGCGGACCGTCACGGTGATCCGCTCGGCCTCCGGCAGCCCGGGCAGGGGCTGCTCGATACCGCCCGTCACGACGTACGCCGCGCCCCGCGCGGCTCCGTCCTCGCCGCCCTCGGTCACGTGCCAGATGTGCCAGGCGGCACGCGGATAGGGCAGGTCGGGCAGTGACAGCCAGATCAGGCCCGACTTCTTGGTGGCCTCCTCGACCAGCGCCGCGATGTCCACGTCCGCAGTCTCCCACGGACGGCCGGGGGCACGCGCGCCCGATAGCATCCGGATCATGGCGACGATGCGTTCCCGGCGGACCACGCTCGCGGTGCCGGCCAGCAACCCGCGGTTCATCGAGAAGGCGCAGGGGCTGCCGGCGGACGAGTTCTTCCTCGACCTGGAGGACGCGGTCGCGCCGCAGGCCAAGGAGGAGGCGCGCGCCAACGTCGTCGCCGCCCTGAACGACGGGGACTGGGGCGACCGGGTCCGGGTCGTCCGGGTCAACGACGTGACGACGCGCTTCGCGTACCGGGACGTGATCGACGTCGTCGAGGGCGCCGGCGCACGCCTGGACTGCCTCATGCTGCCCAAGGTGAGCTCGCCCGGCCACGTGGTCTGGCTCGATCTGCTGCTGAGCCAGATCGAGCAGGCGGCCGGGCTGCCGGTGGGCCGGATCGGCATCGAGGCGCAGATCGAGGACGCGCGCGGCCTGACCCGTGTCGATGAGATCGCGGCCTCGTCGCCGCGACTCGAGGCGCTCGTGTTCGGGCCGGGTGACCTGATGGCCTCGATCAACATGAAGACGCTGGTGGTGGGGGAGCAGCCGCCCGGATACACCGAGGGCGACGCGTACCACTACATCCTCATGCGCATCCTGCTCGCCGCCCGCGCGAACGACCTACAGGCGATCGACGGGCCCTACTTCAACGTGCGCGACGTAAACGCCTTCACCCGCGCGGCCGAACGCAGCGCGGCGCTGGGCTTCGACGGCAAGTGGGTGCTCCACCCCGCGCAGATCGAGGCGGGCAACGACGTCTACTCCCCGGCTCAGGACGCCTACGACCATGCCGAGCTGATCCTCGACGCCTACGACCACGCCACCCGCGTGCAGGGCCGGGGCGCGGCCATGCTGGGCGACGAGATGATCGACGAGGCCTCGCGGAAGATGGCCCTGGTGATCGCCGCCAAGGGGCGCGCGGCCGGGATGCGGCGTACCAAAACGTTCGAGCCGTCTGCCTGATCGTGCCTCCGATCAGCGGAAACCTTGACGTCCCTGGGAGTAGGGGCGACTGTGAGTAACCATGAGGACTGCGCCCACATGCCCGCGGTGCCGCGGGACTCTCACACCGCCCAGCGTCTGGTCGAGCGCGTGGCTCTGCCCCGAGCACGGCGAGGTCGGCCCCCTGCTTCCGCCCCGGCGTCCCTGCCGTGAGGCGCTCGAGGTCGTACGCTCACGGGCCCGGGTGCCGGTCTGGGTGCCCTGGCCGCTGCCTCCCGGCTGGCTCGTGACCGGGTTCGCCGAGGTCGGCGATGATCGTTCCGGAGCGCTGGCCGTCGCCGTGGCGTTGTCCGGTCCCTCGCCGCTCGGCGGTCCGGCGGACCTCATGGTCGTCGCTGAGCAGCCCGGGGTCGGCCTCGGCTCCTCCTACGCCGGGCTGCCCGGCCCCGATCCGGGTCACGGGTTCGGCGTCTGTGTGCCGAGCGCCAAGCTCGTGATCGACGGCCACCCTGTCGCGATGTGGGCGGTGGGAACCGACACCGCCGCCGCGTACGCGGGCGAGGCGCTCGCGAACTGGATCTGGGCGGTCCTCTGGCCCGAGTCGGCCGGCGTCCTCATGCTCGAGGAGCTCACCCTCCACGACCTGCGCGAAACCGCCCTCGACCTGCCGTACGGAGCGCTCTGCCCACGACTGGAGACGTGATCGGTTGCTCATCGACCTGCACTGCCACAGCTCCGTCTCTGATGGCACCCAGCCCCCCGCCGACGTCGTACGCCGTGCCCACGCGGCGGGCGTCGGCGTTCTCGCCCTGACCGACCACGACACGGTCGCGGGCCACGCCGACGCGGTCCGTGCGCTGCCGCCGGGCATGACGCTCGTACGCGGCATGGAGCTCTCGTGCCGGCTGCACGACCACAGCCTCCACCTGCTGGCGTACCTGTTCGACGCCGGCGAGCCGGAGCTGGCGACCGAGCGCGAGCGCATCCGCGAGGACCGTGCGCACCGGGCGCGTGGCATGGTCGCGCGGCTGATCGAGCTGGGCGCGCCCGTCACCTGGGAGCAGGTCGAGCGGATCACCGGCGATTCCGTGCCTGGCCGGCCGCACATCGCGCGTGCCCTCGTCGAGGCCGGCGTCGTGGCGCGTGTGGAGGAGGCGTTCACGCCCGCGTGGATCAGCGCCGGCGGCCGCGCGTACGTCGACCGGTACGCCCTCGACCCGGTGCGCGCGGTCCGGCTCGTACGCGCGGCGGGCGGAGTGCCGGTGCTCGCCCATCCGAGGGCGCCGCGGCGCGGATACGCCGTAGCGGACGATGACATCGCCGCGCTGGCCCGAGCCGGGCTCGCCGGGATCGAGGCGGACCACCCGGACCACGCCGCTCCCGACCGGGCCGCGCTGCGGGTGCTGGCGGCGGAGCTGGGGATGTTCGTCACGGGGGCGAGCGATGACCACGGCGAGCCGACCGGTCACCGCCTGGGCGCCGAGACCACATCGGAGGAGGCGTACGAGGCGTTGCGGTCCGCGGCCACCGGCGCGGCTCCAGACGTCAGGCGATGACGTCGCGGACGAGCATCATCCCGGCGAGCGTGACGAACAGCAGCGCGGACAGGGCGGTGAACACGCCCTGACCCCGGCGGCCGACCAGGTGGCCGGAGCGCGCGACGGCAAGGGCGATGACGGCCTCCAGCCCGGACGCGACACAGAACCACGTCACCGTGAACACCGCCAGCCCGGCCCGGCCCGCCACATGCTGGGCTCGCAGCATCGTCGGCGTGCCCGTCGCCAGCCAGAACGTCCATGACAGCGGGTTGACGAGGTTGGCCGTCACGCCCTTCCAGAACGCCCACCCCCGCGTCGGGAGGCTCTGCCCCTCCCGCCACAGCCGCCACGCCTCGCGTACGGCCTGCACCGCGAGATAGGTGAAGAAGGCCGCTCCCACCAGGCCGACCCAGAACTCGGCGCGTGTCACGGCCGCGATCACCCAGGCGAAGGCCAGGGCGGGCAGGAGCAGGATCACGTCCGCGGTCGCCGAACCGAGGATGACGCGGAAGGCGGCGCCGAAACCGCGCGTCGCGGCCTCGCCGAGGATGGTGACGAAGACCGGGCCGACGGACAGGGCGGCGCCCGCGCCGAGGAGAACGCCGAGCCAGAGGATCTCAGCCATGGCGGCTCCCGGCCTGCCGTCTCTCGTCCACGCTGGTCATCGTGGCACGATGCTAGAAGACCGGTGTTTCGCGAGTGTGTCCGGCATGGTGCAGGGCCGGGCCGGATGAGAGGCGGCAGGCATGGGCGGGGAGCTCTGGACGGCGGTCGACGACTACTTCGACAGGGTGCTCGTGCCCTCCGACCCCGCGCTGGACGCGGCGAACGCGGCGACCGAGGCGGCCGGGCTGCCGATGATCGGTGTCGCCCCGAACCAGGGCAAGATGCTCCAGCTCCTGGCGCGGTTGCAGGGCGCGCGCCGCATCCTCGAGGTCGGCACGCTGGGCGGGTACAGCACGATCTGGCTGGCGAGGGCGCTGCCCGCCGACGGCCGCCTGATCACCCTCGAGGTCGATCCGAAGCACGCCGAGGTGGCCCGCCGCAACATCGACCGCGCCGATCTCGGCGATGTCGTCGACCTGCGCCTCGGCCCGGCCCTGGAGACGCTGCCGAAGCTCGCGGCCGAGGGCCTCGGACCGTTCGACCTGATCTTCATCGACGCCGACAAGCCCAGCAACGCCGAGTACTTCGTCTGGGCGCTCGAACTCTCCCGTCCCGGCACCCTGATCATCGTCGACAACGTGGTCCGCAGCGGCGAGGTCGTCGACCCGGACAACGACGACCCGCGGACGCTGGGGGTTCATCGCCTGGGCGACGTGATCGCGGCCGAGCCGCGGGTCAGCGCCACGGCGGTGCAGACGGTGGGACGCAAGGGACATGACGGATTCCTGTTGGCGCTGGTGAACGAGGACCTGTAGGCACCGCTTCCCCGGCTGTGGTTCGGCGGCGACAGGGCAACCCGGGCCGTCGCCGCCGCGTCCAACGATTGTGAGCGTCGCGATCGCCGGCCGCTCGTCAACCGGAGGCCCTGATGCCGGACATCTCGCCCCTGCAGCCGGAGGACCCGGCGCGCCTGGGCCCGTACACGCTGATCGGCCGGCTCGGCCGCGGCGGTTACGGTGTGGTCTATCTCGCCGAGACCGCGGACGCCGAGCGCGTGGCCGTCAAGCTCTTACAGACCGCTCTGGCCGAGGCGGGCGGCGAGCGTGACCGATTCGCCCGGGAGGCGGCCGCCGCCAAGCAGGTGGCCCGCTTCTGCACCGCCCAGGTACTCGACGCCGACATCGCCGGCGACCAGCCGTACATCGTCAGCGAGTACGTCCCCGGGCCGTCGCTCCAGGCTCTTGTGGCCGAACGCGGGCCGCTCGAGGGCGGGGCGCTGGACCGGCTGGCCATCGGCACCGCCACCGCGCTGGTCGCCATCCACCAGGCCGGCGTGGTCCATCGCGACCTCAAGCCGCCGAACGTCCTGCTCGGTCCCGACGGGCCCCGCGTGATCGACTTCGGCATCGCGCGGATGCTGGACCGCGCGGCCACGCTGACCGGGCACACGCTCGGCACCCCCGCGTACATGGCGCCCGAACAGGTGTCGGGCGAGGAGGCCACGCCGGCGACCGACGTGTTCGCGTGGGGCGCGACGCTGGCCTTCGCGGCCAACGGCATGCCGCCCTTCGGCCGCGACTCGATCGGCGTGCTCGCCTACCGGATCGTGCACGAGCCGCCGCAGCTCGGAGCCCTGACGGGCGACCTTCGCGACCTGGTCGCCGAGTGCCTCGACAAGGACCCGGCCCGGCGACCGGCCGCGGGCGCGCTCCTGATGCGCCTGCTCGGCCACTCCACGGTGCCCGGCGGACAGCAGGCGCAGACGATCCTGGCCGAGGGGGTCACGGCGGCCGCGGTCCTGCCTCCGGAGGCGGGACCGCCCACCCTCCCGGCCTCGCCCGATTCCCCGGTGGCGTCCCGGAGCAAGGGCCGAAGCTGGGCGCCGGCCGTGATCGGAGCGGCCGGCGCGCTCGCGCTGGCCGGAGCGGCGATCATCGCCTTGGTGGCGTTCCGCGGCGACGACCGGCCGCCGCCGGTGCCCGGGCCGACCAAGACCGTCTACACGGGCTCGACCAGCCCACAGGATCAGCGCGGCCCGTCGGGGGCGGGCCGGTCCTCCCCCTCCGCCGTACGCCCGGCGCCACAGCCGGCGCTCGCCGTCGACCCGGCGGGCTGCGACCTCGGCGCCACCGGTCTCAGCTGCACCGTGACGCTCACCGGATCCGGCGCGACGGTCCACTGGACGGCGACCGCCACCGATCCGCTCTCTCTGAGCTCGTCGAGTGGCAGCCTGGGGCCCGGTGAGACCGGCACGGTCACGGTCACCCTGCGACCGCCGTCGCCGCGGGTGACCGGGTCGGCCACGGTGACGTTCACCGGTGCCGGGCACGCCCACACCGTCCGGGTCACGTGGGAGGGCGAGCCCGATCCGGGTCCCTCATCGAGCTGATCTGTCCCGTGCCCGCGCACCAGACGCCCGGAGTCGGTAGGGTTTCTCATGTGGACGCGCGCATCGAGAAAGTGGTGACGTCGGGCAAGGTCACCGTCGACGACACCGAATACGACATCGAGAGCAACACCTATGTCGTCGGCGACGACGACACGGTGATCGTCATCGATCCCGCGCATGACGCCGAAGCCGTTCTCAAGGCGGTCGGCGAGCGCGAGGTCATGGCCGTCATCTGCACCGACGGCCGCGACGGACACCTCAGTTCCGTTCTCGAGGTCGCCGAGGCCGACGAGGACGACCCGGCGCCGATCGCACTGCACACACGCGACCGCCTGCTCTGGCGTCAGTACTTCCGTGCCCTCGCGAACAAGACCGAGGACGCGGAGTTCATGAAGGACCTCACGCCCGACCTCGACATCGAGGACGGCGGTGTGTTCGAGATCGGCGACGCGCAGCTCGAGGTCATGCACACACCCGGGCACACCCCGGGCAGCATCTGCCTCTACAGCGAGCAGCTCGGCGTGCTGTTCTCCGGCGACACCCTGCACAAGGGCAGGCCGGGCCGGATCGGCCCGGACTACCCCGAGCTCCAGGAGCAGCTCAACTCCATCGGAGCGCTGCTCGGTCCGCTGCCCAAGGACACCCGGGTCTTGCCCGGCCAGGGCGACGAGACCACCGTCGGCGAGGAGGACTCCCAGTGGGAGAGCTGGTTCGCCCTCGCACAGGAGCCCGACGAGTCCTGAGCCAGACCATGGCGGCCGAGCAGCTCGGTTTCGAGGGGATGCCGAAACGGCTCTACCCCTGCACGCCCTCGCGGCTCAACACCTGGCTCGACTGCCCCCGCCGTTACCGCATGACCTACCTGGACCGGCCCAAGCCGGAAAAGGGCCCGCCGTGGGCGCACAACAGCGTGGGCGCGAGCGTCCACAACGCGCTCGCCGGCTGGTGGCGGCTGCCGGCGGAGGACCGCACCCCCGAGTCGGCCGGGCGGCTGCTCGAACGCGGCTGGCTGACCGACGGATTCCGGGACGCGGCCCAGTCGGCGGACTGGCGCCGGCGTTCGCGCGCGATGGTCGAGCGCTACGTCGCCGGTCTCGACCCGGCCGACGAGCCGGTCGGCGTCGAGCGCACGGTGTCGATGAAGACCCATCTGATCACCGTCCAGGGACGCATCGACCGGCTGGACCGCCGTGCCGGCGAACTGGTCGTGGTCGACTACAAGACCGGACGCCGCCCCCTCACCAGCGACGACGCGCGCTCATCCCTGGCACTGGCGCTGTACGCCGCGGCGTCCGGGCGGATGATGCGCGCCCCATGCCGCCTGGTCGAGCTGCACCACCTGCCGACCGGCGAGGTCGCGGTCTGGGAGCACACCGAGGAATCGCTCGACCGTCATCTGCGGCGCGCCGAGGACATCGCCGAGGAATGCGGCCAGGCCGACGAGTGGTACCGCGAGCAGGTCGGGACCGGCGGAACCACGGGCCGGTCGCACGCGGAGTTCGACGAGAAGTTCCCGCCCCGCCCGGGAGCGCTCTGCGCGTGGTGCGACTACGCCCGGCACTGGCCGGAGGGCCGCGCGGCCGCTCCCGCACGCGATCCCTGGGCCTCCCTCCCCGACGAGGTCTAGGGCCTGCCTCGAAGTCCCGCTGTCCTACTGCGCGGCGCCGCCTGGACGCCGCTCGCTACGGACGGGGACTTCGAGACAGGCCCTACCCGGCCTGCTCTTTCGGCCGGGACGGCCAGCGGCGTGGGTCGCGCAGGCCGTACAGACCTCGGCTCAGGTCATAGCCCTCGGTCGCGAGCCGCTGCCGGGCGCCGGCGAGCATCTGCCGGGTCGCCGGCTGGAAGGACCTGTCGTGCAGGCCCTCGGGCAGGGAGTTCATCGCCAGCCGGAAGGACCTCAGGGCCGCGGTCACGGCGGGCTGCGGGATCTCGGGCAGGATGCCGTACATCCGCCGGGCCCAGCCGGGCAGCGAGTAGTAGCAGAGCGCGCCGAACGGCACGTACGCCGGCTTGCCCGGCCGCAGGAAGCGCATCTCGTCCGGCAGCCTGGGCCAGAGCAGGAAGCGCACGGCGGCGCGCGCCTCCGGAGTGACCCTGAGTCCCGGCCGCGCCTCGGCGAAGAACGCCTTCATCTCGGCGACGCTGCCCGGCACGTCCTCCTCGTGCAGTCCGACGTACGTGGCGCTGCGACGCTGCTCGGCGAGGTACCGGTCGGCTTGGTGGTCGCTGAGCCGCAGGCCGGCGCGGCGGGCGACCTCGAGATAGGACGAGACCTCCGCGCAGTGCACCCACAGCAGCAGCTCCGGATCGTCGACGCGGTGGACGCGACCGGTGTCAGGGTCCTTGATCCGTAGCGCCCGGTGGATGGCGCGCACCCGGCGTCCGAGCTCATCGGCCTCCTCGGGGGTGCCCCAGGTCACGACGCCGACGAAGTCGGCGGTGCGCTGCAGGCGGCCGATCGGGTCCTCCTGGAAGGAGGAGTTCTGCCAGACACCGCGCATCGCGATCGGGTGCAGAGCCTGCAGCATGAGGCCGCGTACTCCGCCGATCCACATCGAACGGTCGATGTGGACCTGCCAGGTGGCACTCTGCGGGGGTTGCAGGGTCGCTTCCATGGCGACCATCGTAAGTGCCTTCTTACATGAGACGCCATGTGTCTCTTGTCTCAGGTACGTTCGGCGTCGTTCCAGAAGGCGGTGAGCGCGCTCGCCGTGGTCTCGGGTGCCTCCACGGCGGGCGAGTGGGCGGCTCCGGGGATGACCACCTTCCGCGCGCCGAGGCGCTCGGCCATGAAGGCCTGGTCCTCCGGCGCCCAGGCGTCGTCGTTCTCCCCGTACAGGACCAGGACGGGCAGGCTCGCCTCGCCGCTGACCTTGGCGAGCTCGTCGACGCGGTCGGACATGGACAGCAGTTCGTTCGCCATGCCCATGAGGCCGGCGGGGGAGTTCATGAACATCCGCCGGCGCAGGAACGCGACGATGTCCGACGGAACGCCCTTGGCGATGGCGTCCGGCTCCATCCGGGTGGACCAGAGGTGTTCGAGGCCGACCTTGGGCAGCGCGGTGAGGAGGACGCGCCCCTCGACCTCCCGGCCGCCGGTGATCGCCGCCGGACCCGAGCTCATCAGGGTGTACGACTCGATCAGCGTCGGCTCGGTGATCACCGTCTCGCGGGTCACCAGGCCGCCGAAGGAGTGCCCGACCAGGTGGACCGGGTCACCGAGCGTCTCGATCACCGAGGCGATGTCGGCGCCCAGCTCGGCACAGCTGTACGCGGAGGCGTCGTCGGACCCGGGCGTTTCGTACTGACCGCGCATGTCGAGTGCGAGCACGCGCCGGCCCGCGCCGGCGAGAGTCTGCAGGACGGAGATGAAGTCTTCCTTGCTCCCGGTGAAGCCCGGCACCAGAAGCGCCGGGCCGCGTTCGGAGATCCCGGATCCCGGAAGCGCCTCGAGCGCGGCGAACGTGCCGCGCGAAGTTTCGATGTCCGTCCGGCGAACCCCGGGGGGCAGAGTAAGAAACTGGGGCGTACTCACTGGCAGGAGCTTACTTGGCGATGGCGAAGCGACACCACCTTAACCTTTTTGCCGGTTAACAGCCCTTGTCGGAGGACGTACGCTTTGGGCATGACGGTCGCCGTCTCAGCGCACAAGGGCGGGTCGGAAGACGCGCCACCGGCCACTTCGGAGGCGTACGAGACCGCGCTCACCACGGGCGCGGAGTACGTCGAGTTCGACATCCGGCGTACCCGTGACGGCGATCTGGTGGTCTTCCATGACCACCAGATCGCCGGCCGGCCGATCGCCGGGCTCACCTACGAGGAGCTCTGCACCGCCACCGGGCACCGGGTCCCGCGGGTGCGCGAGGTGATGAAGCTGATCGCCGGAAAGGCGGTCGGCCATCTCGACCTCAAGGAGACCGGGTACGAGCACGAGGTCGTCAAGCTGGCGCTCGAACTCCTGGGCCCCGGCAACTTCGTCGCCACCACGCTCGTCGACTCCTCCATCCGGCGCATCAAGGACAGCTATCCGGAGGTCACCACGGCGCTCTCGCTCGGCCGTGACCTGCGGGAGGTGACCCGGCTGATGCGCCTGCCCGCACGGGCGCGCGAGCTGTACCCGCTCGGGCGGATGCGTGCGTGCGGTGCCGACTGGCTCGCCGTACACCGAAGGCTGGCACGGGCGAACGTCCTGCGCCTCTGCGGCCGGTTCGGCATTCCCGCGATGGTCTGGACGGTCAACGGGGAGCCTCAGCTGCGCCGGTTTCTGGCCGACCCCCGGGTGACCGTGCTGATCACGGATCGCCCCCGCTATGCCCTGAGTCTGCGGACCTGAGCCGCGTACGGACATGAGAAGGGGACGGTCCAGGACCGTCCCCTTCGAGGCCGTGTCCCGCCCGCGGTGTGGCCGTCCAGAGTTCTCCGGCCGCGTCCGGGCATGAGAAAGGGGCGCGGTCCGTCACCACGCCCCTTGTCACGTCCGATCAGGCTGACCTGCGCGCTCCACCACTGCGGGTGCGGCGCCTGCGCCTGGGATTGGACTGCGTCGGCTCGACCGGGAGCGCCATCTCTTCGGCGTCAGGGTCGGCCGGTGGTGCCATGAACTCCACGACCGGAACACCGGAAGGGGTCACCGAGATCGGAGCCTCTCGCCGGGCCGGCCGCGGAGCCGCCTGCGTGTCAGCAGTCGTCTCGGTTTCGGGTTCGGTGTCGGTTTCAAGGCGGGTGTCGGCGGCGCGTGGCGCGCGTCGCCTTGCCGGGCGGGTCGGCTCGGCCGCCTCGGTGGTCCTCTCAGCGGTCGTCTCAGCCGTCTCGGCCGTCTCGGCGGCGCGTGAGGTGCGCCGGCGGGCCGGGGCCGCCTTCTCGGCCTTCTGGTCCGGGGCCGGGGTGGTGACCGCGTCTACGGTCGTGTCAACGGCCGGGGCCGCGTCCACGGTCGCGTCGGTGTCGAGCGGCTGCCCGCCTCGGGTGCGCTGCCGCGTACGGTTGCGCTTGCGAGGCTTCTGTTCGCGTGGTGGCTCCGTACGCTGCGTTGAGCGGTTACGGCCCGTCTCGCCGATGTCCTCGACCTCCTCGGCTTCCAGCCCGGCGCGGTCACGCTGAGCCTTCGGCAGGGTGCCGGTGATGCCGGCGGGGATGTCGAGCGCTTCGTAGAGGTGCTCGGAGGTGGAGTAGGTCTCCGCCGGGTCGGCGAAGTCCATACCGAGCGCCGAGTTGACGAGCTTCCAGCGCTGAAGGTCCTTCCAGTCGACGAGCGTCACCGAGATGCCCTCTTTGCCCGCGCGGCCCGTACGGCCGATGCGGTGCACGTAGGTGTCGGCGGCGTCGGGGCACTCGTAGTTGATGACGTGGGTCACGTCATCGACGTCGAGACCACGGGCCGCCACATCGGTGGCGACGAGCACGTCGATCTTTCCGGCACGGAAGGCACGCAGAGCCCGCTCGCGCTGGCCCTGACCGAGGTCACCGTGGACCGCCGCGGCGGCGAAGCCGCGCTTGCCCAGGTCTTCGGCGACCCGGTCGCAGGCGCGCTTGGTCTGGCAGAACACCATGGTCAGGCCACGGCCGCGTGCCTGCAGAACGCGGGCGAGCAGCTCGGGCTTGTCCATCTGGTGTGCCTGGAAGACGTGCTGCACGACCTGCGGAGCCGCCTCGGACTCCTCGTGCGACTCGGCCCGTACGTTGGTCGGCCGGGTGAGGTACTTGCGGGACAGCGCGACGATCTCGCCCGGCATGGTCGCCGAGAACAACATCGTCTGCCGCTTCGCGGGCACCCGGTCGACGAGACGCTCGATGTCGGGCAGGAAGCCCAGGTCGAGCATCCGGTCGGCCTCGTCGAGGACGAGCACCTCCACCTGTGACAGGTCGAGGTACTTCTGCTTGACCAGGTCCAGCAGGCGGCCCGGCGTGCCGACCACGGCCTCCACGCCCTCCTTGAGAGCCTGGATCTGTGGTTCGTACGCACGGCCGCCGTACACCGCCAGCACCCGGCTGCCGAGCTTGCCCCCGGCGACGACGAGGTCGGCGGTGACCTGGATGGCCAGCTCGCGGGTCGGCACGATGACCAGGGCCAGCGGCTTCTTTCCCCCGTGCTCGATGCGCTGGAGCAGCGGGATGCCGAAGGCAAGGGTCTTGCCGGTGCCGGTGCGTGCCTGGCCGATGATGTCGTGCCCGCCGAGCCCGATGGGGACGGCGAGTGACTGGATCGGGAACGGTTCGATGATGCCCTCGGTTTCGAGGGCAGCTGCAATTTCGGGGATTACTCCCAGATCATGAAATGTCGTCAGGGCCTTCAGCCTCCAGAGTGCGGGGTCCGCTCGGCGCCGCGCATGCACCAGGTGGTGGCGCGGCAGGCCATCTCACGGTCGCAAACTCATGCGCCGCCCACGACAGGGCCTTGATGCACCTGCCGGTCGTCGCATACGGTCGCGCACTCGCGCGGGAGGGACCAGCCGTCAAATTCTTCCTAAGGACGTGACCGGGGGTCGCGCTGCGCAGCGCGCGGTCACATTTCGCCACGCAGTGTAGCGGGGCAGATCGGAAACAGAAAGTCTCCGACGTAAAGGTCTAACACACGTCCGTCCCTATTCATTCCGAGCGTCCCGCCGTGTGGCCGGGAGGCGTCGTTCGCCCGTCTGTCCTGCTCCGGCCGCGCCTCGGTCCGGATGCCGTACCCA
>DASQPY010000113.1:0-4055 GCA_035643735.1 Actinoallomurus sp.
TGCTCACAGGTTAGACGGTCGTACCCCTGATCGGGATGATTGATCATGAGTCGGCGATCGCCGTGGGAGAAGTCGGACCTGGGCGGCCACGCTCCATGGTCGGGGCGGGCGGTTGAGAACGTCGTGAACGGGCACGTAACGAGCCTGTGGATGAGGACAGAGTGGACATAGAACGGCGTATCGACAGCGACATGGCGGTGCGCCGTCTCGTCGACTCCTGGTTGAGCCGGTCCGTGGCGGGCCTGCAGTCCAGCTCGGACGACGACCCCAGGGCGAGGCCGGCCACGGGCCGGGGCGATGGTCCCGGACCGCGGCGCCACAATGACCCGGACGATGATCCTGGACCGGAGTCGAGCGCCGCCTCGGACGACCGGCACCGCTGACAGCAGCCGCACGCAGACAACGACCCACCGGCCGGCACGGCGACCGAGCCGAAGAAGGTCACGGAAAGCCTGTGCCGCGCGTGCCCTCAGTACGCCTCGCGTGCGCCGCTGGGCCCTGCTCTGGTCCGATAGGCGTTTTCGTTCGAATCCCCGGACGCACATATGACTCCGTTAAGTCAGGAGTTGTCGAAGACGAGTCCAGATCCGGCCATGGGGGACGTCGCAGATCCATCCGAGAACGTCCTGATTTATGACGTTAGGAATGCGACTTGGGGGGTCGAGATCTTGCGTCGCGATATTTCACAGCATTTGTCGCTATCCACCGACTGGGTCTCCGCCGCCGACCGGCTGGCCTACTTCCGTGAAGCGTGACGCACGGCCATCGTCAGGTCGAGCTCACGCCCGGCGACATGACCCTGATCGACACCTCGCGTCCCTACGACGGGTCGTACGCGTCGGGGCACAGCCGGCTGCTCAGCATCGTCTTCCCCCGGGAGGCGCTCCACCTGCCCGAGTCGGCCGTCGACCGGTTCCGCGGCGCACGCCTGTGCGCCCGCAGCGGCGTGGGCGCGCTCCTGCGCACCTTCACCACCCAGCTCGCCCGCGACATCGACACCTACCGGCCGGCCGACACCGCGCGCGTGTCCGCGACCCTGACGGATCTCATCGGCGCCACGCTCGCGCACGAGCTCGAGGCCACCGAGACGCTTCCAGCCCAGTCCTGGCGCCGGGTGCTCTTCCAACAGGTCCAGACCTTCATCGAGCAGCGGCTCGGCGACCCTGGCCTGACACCGGCGTCCGTCGCGGAGGCCCACCACGTCTCCGCGCGCACCCTGCACCGCCTCTTCGAGCAGCACGGCCGCACCGTCGCCGAGTGGATCCGCCTCCGCCGGCTGGAACGCTGCCGCCGCGACCTCGCCGACCCGTCGATGGACGACCGGCCGATACACGCCATCGCCACGCGATGGGGCCTGCCCTGCGCCGCCCACTTCAGCCGGGTCTTCCGCGCCGCGTACGGACTCAGTCCCCAGGACTACCGCGCGACCGGCCGTGTCCTGAGCTGAGGTGGGCTCAGCCGGCCCGGCTGTCGCCGACGACGCCGGAGAGGTCGGCGCGGGCGAGGAGGCGTCGCCGGGACGTCTCGATGAGGCGGCGCACCCGGGTGGCGGCCGGGCCGGTGAGCCGGCCGTCCCGTTTGAGGATCCTTCCGTCGACCATGACCGTGTCGACCTCGGCCGCGCTCGCGTTGAGCACGAGAGTGGCGGCCGTGTCGTTCAGCGGGCACAGCTGCGGACGGGTGGCGTCGATGAGGACCAGGTCAGCGCGTTTGCCCGGGCTGATCGTGCCGATCCGATCGGTCATGTTCCACACCGCCGCGCCGGCGACGGTGCAGAACCGCAGGACGTCACGCTGGTCCAGCTCGACCGGCGCGGACGGCTCGGTGCGTCCGCGGGCGGCGGCGTTCGCCCGCGCGCGCTCGGCGGTCAGTGCGATCCGCATCTCTGCGAACAGGTCGGGGCCTGTGCCGGTCGGCGTGTCGGTCGCGAGTGCGGGCAGGAGGCCGTGCGCCACGGCCCGGCCGGTCACGGGGTACGTGCTCATCGCCATGGACATGTCGACGATCGGGCACGGGGTGACGGATCCGCCGGTGGCGGCGATCCGGTCCAGGTCGTCGCCGGAGAACCGCACCCCGTGGGTGTGGTGCACGTCCGGGCCAAGGAGGCGGCGCTCGTCCAGAGTCTCGATCGTCCGGTACCGCGCCAGGTACGCCGGAAGCCCGGAGTGGATGCTGATCGGCAGCGCCAGGTCCCGCGCCAGGTGAAAGTCGTACTCGGTGACCTCGGGGGTGGAGAACTCAGGCCCGCGCAGCGCCAGACCCATCGTGACCCGCGCCGTGTCGTCGTACAGGTGTTCGGCGCGCATCCGGCCCACGTCGGCAGGGTGCCGCTCCGTGCTCTCCACGAACCACTTCATGACGTTCCCGCCGATCGGCGGGCCGTACAGGAACAACCCACGGATCCCGGAGTCCTGCAGGGCGCGGACGTTCTCGTCGGCGTGGGCGGGCGTCGTGCCGATCGGGGACCAGTCGGCGACCGTCGTGATCCCGGCGTCGATCGCCTGCAGCGCGCCCCAGAGCACGCCGGCGTACACGTCTTCGGGCGCGTAACCGTCGCGCAGCCGCGCGAGGGCGATGTCGAGGTGTCCACCCGGCGACCGTCTGCCGCCGATCGCGCTTTGCCAGACATGCCGATGCGAGTCGATCAGGCCGGGGATGACGATCTTCCCGGCGGCGTCGATGACCGTGGTCCGGCCGGTGCCGCCGATACCGCGGGCGTCCAGGCCGGTGCCGACCGCCACGATGGTGCTCCCGTCGATGAGCACGTCACCGCGCGGAAGGTCACCGATGGTGTCATCGAGGCTGATGACGTGCCCGTTGCGCAGAAGTGTGGTGGACAACGCTCTCCCGAGTTCGGCCGCTCCTCTTCGATGTTCGGCACGCTCGGCCATCGATGTCCAACATCAAACTTGGATGGCTCCATCTCGATCGCCGATAATGGTCCATGGACACGCGAAAGCTCGAGGTGTTCCTCGCGGTGGCCGAGGAGCGGAGCTTCACCAAGGCGGCCGAGCGCCTGCACACCGTGCAGTCGGGGGTCTCGACCTCGGTACGCTCGCTGGAGCGGGAGCTGGGGACGCCGCTGTTCGACCGCACGACGCAGCGCGTCGACCTGACCGACGCGGGGCGGGCCCTGGTGCCCGAGGCCAGGCGGGTGCTGATGGCGGTACGCCAGGCACGGCAGGCCGTCGAGGGGGCGGGCGCCGGGCTGCACGGCACCCTCGAACTCGGGATTCTGTTCGGCCTGACGCCCGGCAACATACGGGCGTCGCTGGCCGCGTTCCACGAGAAATTCCCCCTGGTGGAGATCAAGCTCATCGCGCCGGGGGCACGCGGCTCCAGCAGTCACGCCGAGCGCCTGCGTGAGGGCAGCATGGACCTCGCCGTGGTGATCTCCGTCGGCTCGCTGCCGGGCATCGACCTGTACCCGCTGGTCAGGGAGGAGGTGGTCCTGGCGTGCGCACCCGGCCACCGCCTCGCCGGCACCGCGGACGCCGGCCTCGCCGAGATCATCGACGAGTCGTTCATCGACTTCCCCTTCGGCTGGGGCATCCGCAGCGCGGTGGACCGCGCGTTCTCCGCGGCAGGCATCCAGCAGCGTCACATCACGTTCGAGATGAACGACATGTCCACCATCCTGGATCTCGTACGACTGAGGCTCGGCGTCGCCTTCGTACCGGAGTCGATCACCGCCGACGCCGACGACCTGGCTTTCATCTCCATACGGCCGGACCCGGTGACGTACGACATCGCGATCGGGGCGTCGCGGGCGCACAGGCTCAGCCCGGTCTCCGAGCAGTTCCTCCGCATCGCCCTGGCCCGGCGTGCGGTGCGGGTAGTGCTGCCGGACGACACCGATTAGTGGTCTGGGCTGGGCGTCGTTCCACCCCACGCGTCATGGGCGGCCGGGTATCAGTCCCCGGGAGGAGACGCGAACCGTGCCGGCGGGTGATGTGCCGGATCCCGGGCGTTACCTAACGTAGGAGGTAGCCGATGCAAGGAGGACATGACATGAACGGTCTCTACCGCCCACGCCAGGGCCGGGTGATCGCCGG
>DASQPY010000114.1:0-4851 GCA_035643735.1 Actinoallomurus sp.
CCCTCGTCGTGGTGGCGGGCGCCACGGCGCTGCGCGCGGGACTCCAGGCCGGTGCGGGCTGGGCGCAGGCGCGGCTCAAACCGCGGGTCGACCATCTCGTGGAGAAACACCTGTTCGACCTGACCACGCGGGTGGAGCTGCCCTCCTTCGACGACACCGAGTTCCACGACTCGATGCACCGGGCCCGCGACCGCGGGCTGATGGAGGCGGCGCCGGTGGTCGAGGCGACGATCGAGATCCTCACCGGAGTGATCGGTCTGGGGGCGGCCGCCGGCGCGCTCGGGGTGCTCCACCCGGTGCTGCTGCCGCTGCTGCTGATCACCGCGATCCCCGACGGCTGGGCCGCGGCGCGGGCGGCGCGGATGCGCTACCTCGCGATCTTCGTCCTGTCGGCGGTGCGCCGCCGCAAGTGGATCCTGGCCGACCTGATGGCCGACCGCGAATCGGCGGCCGAGATCCGTGCGTTCACCATGCGCCCGTTTCTCGCGCACGAACACGACCGGCTCGCGGTCCGCGAACGCGACATCCACGTGGACCTGGCCCGGCGCCAGACGGTCGTACGCATCCTGGGCGACATGGCGGGCGGCGTCGCCACCGCCGCGGTCTACGTCGCACTCGGCATTCTGCTCGCCATCGGCGCCGTACGCCTCGCGGTGGCCGGCACCGCCGTACTGGCGATCCGCACCGGGCAGGCGTCCCTGGCCAGTCTGCTGTTCGCGGTCAACCGCTGCTATGAGTCCGGGCTGTACTTCTCCGACTACCTGGACTTCTGCAAGGACGCCGAGCGGCGGATCCCGGAGACGCGCGACCGGCCGGTGCCGGACGGCTTCGAGGTGATCACGGCCCGGAACGTCGGCTTCACCTATCCGGGCGCCGACCGGCCCGCGCTGCGCGACGTGTCCGTGGAGATCCACGCCGGGCAGGTCGTGGCGCTGGTCGGCGAGAACGGCTCCGGCAAGACCACCCTCGCCAAGATCCTGGCCGGGCTCTACGCCCCCGACGAGGGCGAGGTGCACTGGGACGGTACGCACCTGCGCGACGTCGACCTCGACCGGCTGCGGCAGAACGTCGCGATGATCCCCCAGCACTACACGCACTGGCCGATGACGGCGCGGCACAACATCGCGATGGGCCGGGCGCCACGCGACGAGCCGATCGCCGAGGCCGCCGCCGCGTCCGGGGCCGACGACGTGATCGCGTCGCTGCCGTACGGGTACGACACGCTGCTGGACCGACGGTTCAAAGACGGCCACGAACTGTCGGGCGGCCAGTGGCAGCGCATGGCGGTGGCACGCGGCTTCTACCGCGACGCGGCGCTGCTGATCTGCGACGAGCCCACCGCGGCCCTCGACGCCCGCGCCGAACATGCCCTGTTCGAACGCATCCGCGCACACGCCGACGGGCGTACCGTGCTGCTCATCACGCACCGGCTCGCCAGCGTCCGTCACGCCGATCAGGTGTACGTCCTGGACCGCGGACGGCTGGTCGAACAGGGCCCACCGGCGGAGCTCCTCGCGGCGGGCGGCGTCTTCGGCGAGCTGTACGGCCTTCAGGCCCGCGCGTACCGCCTCGACTCCCGTGGCTGACCTGCCGGCTGGAGGGCCGATGGCCCGGTCACCGCGTCTTATGCGGCGTAGGCGACACCGGTGCGAAACGCTGGGTTATAACCCTCTTAGGAACGCGCCGAAGCCTCTCATCCTGCTCGACGCCGATGGAGTCCTCAATCCGGCCCCTTCCAGCGCCGAGGCCATCGGCGGCACTGGGTGTTCCCGCACGGTATCGCGCACCGGTTGTTGTTGAGTCCGCGGCACGGTCCCATGCTCCTGGAGTTGGCCGAGGTCACGGGCACCGAACTGGTGTGGGCGAGCTACTGGCGAGAGCTGGCCAACAGATGGATCGCGCCACGGATCGGACTGCCCAGCCTACGGTTCGTTCCCATTCCGAGCCGTTTCCGTTTGCGCGGTCGTATGGCACCTGGAATATGGAAGGCGCGTCACGCGGCGGCCATGGCCGGAAGCTTGAGCACAAGACGCTGCGGATCCGGGCGGTGAAGCAGCATGTGCCACGTTCGATGAACCGAACCTGACGGCGACGCGGGTCTGGTACCGGTGCTGCGCCTGGCCGAGGAGCCCGGGCCATCCCGGCTGACGGCCGAGGCGGTGCGCATCACCGATGCGGATGACGGCGGCGGGGCCAACCCCGAAGGTGATGTCGCCGGTGGCGGCGCGGCCGTGGCTTGCGACCGCATGCGGTGCACCGCCGGTTTTTGGGCGCGCCGGCCCCTCACACGCCGCTGTCGCCGGGCGTCGGAATCCTCCGCCCTCTGCCGGCCTCGATCCGCACCCCGCGAGGACGGCACCGGGATCCCGTGGTGGGATGCGTCCCATGAGCGAGCCGTCCCTGCGTGACCGGATCGAGCAGTACTACGCCACGGTGCCGCTGCTGTTCGCCGAAGCCGAGATGTTCGGTCCCTTGTGTCTTTTCGTACGAAAGGAGGCAGGCGCCCCGTACTACGGCGGCCCGAGCCATGCCCGCCCCACCTCGCCGGGTGGCCCTGTGACGCCCTCCGCCGCCGACATCGACCGGGTACGTGCCCGGCAACGCGAGCTCGGCGTGCCGGAGGCCTTCGAGTGGCTCGCCGAGGTCACGCCGTCGCTGCGCGGCCGTATCGAGGCAGCGGGTCTGCCGGTGGCTGAACGCCCGCTGATGATTCTCGACCCACTCCATCGGCTACCCCCGCAGCCCCGTCCAGATGGCGTCACGATCCGGGCCGTGGACGCCGACGATCCCGCCCTGCCCGCCGTACTTGCTCTTCCCGGGCTGGCGTTCGCGGACGAGGGCACGGCAGTGGGGTCGGCGGGTCACGCGGAGCTGGCGGCAGCGGCCGAAGAACTCAGAGCGGATGGCACAGCCGCAACGATCCGCCCCTCGCTCCGCGCCGGTCACAAAACGCTCGTCGCCGCCTTCGCCCCGGACGGCACTCCGCTTGCCGCGGGCCACTATCACCCGGTGAATGGCGCCACCGAGATCGGCGGAGTCGGCACCCTCCCCGCCGCCCGCCGGCAGGGTCTCGGCGCTGCAATCACAGCGGCCCTGGCCACCCATGCCCGCGACCATGGCGCGAAGACCGTCTTCCTCGCCTACGCCGAGGAGGCCGTCGCGTCCATATACGCCCGACTGGGCTTCCGCCCGGCCGGCACCACCCTGCTGATCGCCAACCAGCCGGCCCGTGGTCAGTAGGGTCAGGAACAGGAAACGGAACCTCAGCCACCACGCCTGGCCACGGTGAGAATCGCCGAGGAGAACCGCTTGCGCTCACCTGACTCCGCGTCGACGCGCTTATCGTTCACCCGCGGAGCCTTGAACCCGACCGTCCCGGCCGCGGTGGCCTTTACCGTTCCGCGATTCCAGGCCCCGGGTTCGGGGATTGAGAGCGGGGTGATCCTGCTCTTCCAGCAGGCGCCGCCTTCGGAGGGCTTTTCATCAATATGATGACCATTCGGCGCGTCGAGGCGCCGGCGAAAGGGCGGCTGACGCGGATGCGGGAAAGCGTGGTCGAAAGGCTGAACCTCGACGGCCATTGAGACCGGCACGGCTAGTCTCTCCTCAGGATCAGCACGGCCGGAGGAGCGCGACGTGAAGGTCACCGAGACCGATCTGGACGCCGGCGACGGCCGGCGGCTGCACGTCTACGACACCGGACCGGACGATCCCGGCCGGCTCGCCGTCTTCTGGCATCACGGGACTCCCAACATCGGCGCGCCTCCGCGGCCTCTGTTCCCGGCCGCCGAGCGACTCGGTATCCGCTGGGTGTCCTATGACCGGCCGGGGTACGGCGGTTCGACCGTCCGTACGGGACGGGACCTCGCCTCGGCGGCCGCCGACGTCGCTCTCGTGGCCGATGCGCTGGGGATCGGTCGGTTCGCGGTCATGGGGCATTCCGGTGGCGGGTCGCATGCCCTGGCCTGTGGCGCGCTGCTGCCTCAGCGGGTCCTCGGCGTGGTCAGTGCGGCCGGGCCGGCGCCCTTCGGCGCCGACGGGCTCGACTGGTACGCGGGCATGGGCCCCTCCAGCGTGGCCTCTCTCAGCGCCGCCGCCGAGGGGCGCGCGGCGAAGGAGCGGTACGAGGCGAGTGCCGAGTACGACCCGGAGATGTTCATCCCGGCGGATCACGCCGCGCTGTCGGGCGAATGGTCCTGGTTCGGTGACGTCGTCGGTCCGGCCTTGGCCAACGGCCCGGGCGGGCTGATCGACGACGATCTGGCGTACGTCACGCCGTGGGGGTTCGAGCCCGCGCAGGTCGCCGCGCCGGTCCTTTTTCTGCACGGCGGCCGGGACCGGGTGATCCCCAGCTCGCACGGGCGCTGGCTCGCGAGCCGGTGTCCCCTGGCGGAACTCCGGCTGAGCCCGGAGGACGGGCACATCTCGGTCCTGCGCTCCGGCGCGGACGCCCTGGAGTGGCTCCGCGTCCGTGCCGCCGACGGCTGATACTCCACTTGTCCTCGGATCGGGCGAGCAGCGGCGGTGCGAAGGCATCCGGTGCCGCCGCGACGGCTCGGCCTGGAACAACACGGCGGGCGGACCTTCGAAGGCGTCGCCCTCCGCGTGGCCCAGCGGATCCTGGCGATGGCCGCCGCGATCTGGCACAACGACCACACCACCGCACGGCTCACCAGATCACTGATCGCCTTCGATCACTGACCACATCGGAACTACTCGTCTAGGCGTAGCGCCGCACCCACTCGTACATCGCGACGCCGCTGGCGACGCCCGCGTTGATGGAGCGGGTCGAGCCGTACTGCGGGATGTGGAGGACGACGTCGGCGGCGGCGCGTCCCTCCTCCGACAGGC
>DASQPY010000115.1:0-10847 GCA_035643735.1 Actinoallomurus sp.
CCGCGGAGGCCCACACGACGCTCACCTCGTCCAACCCCGCCAAGGGCGCGACGGTCACCTCACCGGCGCAGATCCAGCTCACCTTCGCCGATCCCGTGCGCTTCACCGGCGTCGTCGTGACGGACGCCCACGGCGGCCACCACGAGTCCGGAAAATCTCAGGCCGTGGACAACCACGTGACCGAGGCGGTGGCCGGGCCGCTCGCCGCGGGCGCCTACACGGTCGGCTGGCGCGTCGTCGCCCCGGACGGGCACCCGGTCACGGGCGAGTTCACATTCACCGTGAAGGGCGGCGGAGGGGGCGCGTCCCCGGCGCCCTCCTCGTCCGCGGCGCCGGCCGGACCGGCGACCCAGCCCGCCGCCCAGCCGGCAGAGCAGGGCTCCAGCGCGGGCTGGTGGTGGATCGGGCTCGCGGTCCTCGTCGTGGCCCTGGCGGGCGGCGGCCTCGCGCTCGCCCGGCGGCGCTCCTAGGGCGGTGTACGCGAACGGGTCCTGCGGCCTCGGCCCGATGGGTCGCGGGACGACCGTTCAGCCCTTGGTGGCGACGAACGCGACGCGCTGGCCGGCCTTGCCGGGCGGCCGCAGCCTGCCGTTGACGTAGACCTGTGCTGCACTCCCGTCGCCGAGCACCACGCTCAGGCTCTGCTCGTCGAAGCGGACGGACTGGCCCCGAACCAGGCTCCGGTTGACCAGGATGTCGCCACCGGGCACGCGCACGAACACCTGGCACTTCGCGCCCGTCACGGTCACCGTCAGGGTGACGGAGGCGGCGGGCGTGGCCGAGGCCGCCGGGCGGCCATGCCGGACCGGCGCGTGCTCGCGGCCGTGATCCCAGATCCGGTACGCCGCGAAGGCCGCGGCGCCCAGCAACACGATCATCGCGAGAACCGCGAGGAAGAACCTGCCCCGTAGCGAACGCCTGCGCTCGGAGGACACATGACGCCCCACACCCGTCAGCTTAGTCAGTGCCGTATGCGACGTCAGGTATTTCAATCTGTCAAGGGGGGATCCAAGGGGCAAAGTCCGCTTCTCCTGTTGCCAGGAAGGCCCAGAGAAATCGGTGTGACGAATGTGACCAGTGCCATCTCACCGCGTCGCCACATCTCAACTGAAATGTCAGGAAAAGTGACATTGCCAGCCGCTTAACCGGATAATCTCCGGGCAAATCACGGGGTGCCGTCGATGATCGGGGGGCGGAAAGTGCCGATCTCATACCGTCGCATCTGCCACAGCGTCGTCGGGGCGAGAACAATGGTCCTGCTGCTCGCCATCGCACCGGCCTCGGCCGCGTGCTCGATCGGATCTCATGCGGACGGCTGCCGCGCCGAGGCGATCACGGTGGCGGCGGCCCCCTCGATCGCACCGGCCGTGGAACAGACGGCGCGCCGCTACAACGCCCGTACCACCTGCGTCCGCGTCACCGTGGTCCGCGAGGAGCCCGCGGACGTCGCGGGCGTGGTGTCGGGGCAGGGCTCCTCACCCGGAGCGGCCCGCCCGGACGCCTGGATCCCGGACTCCTCGCTCTGGCTCCCGGTCGCCCGGCGCACCCGGCTGGGCGCCGCCGCCGTACGGCCGTCCGGCACGTCGATCGCCTCGTCTCCGCTGGTGCTGGCCGCGGCCCAGGGACGGTCTCCGGGCGACGTGAGCTGGAAGCTGCTCCTGGCCTCCCGCCTTCCCGGCACCGGGGCCGCCCAGCCGCCGGTACGCGTACAGTTCCTCGACCCCACGACGGAGGCGGCCGGTCTCGGCGCGCTGGTGCTCGCCCACCAGGCCTCGGGACCCGGCAAGAGCGGGCTCAGCACGTTCGCGATCACGCTCTACTCCGACCTCGGCTCCGCGCTGCCGGATGACAAGGCCGCGTTCTCGGCGATGTTCCGCGGAGGGGACCCGCCGACCACGGTGGTGCTGTCGGAGCAGTCGGTCTGGCAGCACAACCACACCGACGCGAAGCGGCCGGTCACCGCCCGGTACCCGAAGGACGGCGCGGTGGCCCTGGACTTCCCGTACGTCTCGGTGACGAACGATCGCGAGCGTGGCCGGACGGTGGAGGACTTCCGCGCCGCGCTCTCCCAGTCACAGTCCCGCGAGGCGTTGCAGTCCCTGGGACTGCGGACGCCGGACGGTGTCGCCGGCGCCGGGTTCGGCGCGAAGTACGGCGTCGCCTCCGAGGCACCGATCCCGGCTCACCCGCAGGATCCCGCGACCGTCGGCCGGATCCTGCAGATGTGGCAGCGGACCGTGCTCGGCGCGCGCATGCTGATCCTGCTCGACGTCTCGCCCTCGATGGGCGATCCCGTGCCGCGCACGAAGGACACGCGCATCCGGGCGACGACGCGCGCGGCCATCGGCGGCACCCGGATCCTCAGTGACAACTCCCAGGTCGCGCTCTGGGAGTTCGCCACCCGGCTGGACCACGACCGCGACTACCGGCAGCTCGTGCCGTACCGGCCGCTGACACAGAAGGTCGGCGCGCAGACCCAGCGCGGCGCCCTGATCGACGCGTTCAACGCGGCGCAGCCGGCCCTGGGTGCGCGGACGGCGCTCTATGACTCCGTCCTCGCCGCCTACCGGGAGGCGGTGCGGACCTACCAGCCGGATCGCAACAACGTGCTGGTCGTGCTCACCGACGGCATGAACTACGACCCCGGGCACACGATCATCCTGCAGGACCTGCTGAAGCAGCTCGGACGGGCCGCCGACCCGCTCAAGCCGGTCGCCGTCGTGCCGATCGCCTTCGGTCCCGACATCGACCCCGAACCACTGCAGCAGATCGCGAAGGCGACGGGCGGACAGGCCTTCGTCACGCTCGACCCCCGGCAGATCCAGGAGGTGTTCCTGGAGATGCTCATACGCCTGACCTGTGGGCAGGCGTGTCCCATGTCATGAGTGCCCGGTAGGGTCGGGGTGCTGTGAGTTCACTCGAGTGGCTGGCGATCGCCCGGCATGGGGAAAGCATCGGCAATGTCGCCTGGCGCGCTGCCGAGACGAACGATCTCGAAGAGATCGACATCGGCCTGCGCGACCCCGACGTCCCCCTCTCCGAAAACGGCCGCCGGCAGGCGGTCGCGCTGGGCCGCAGGCTGGCCTCGCTGCCGGCCGCCGAACGCCCCACGGCGGTGATCTCCTCGCCGTACGTCCGCGCCGCGGAGACCGCGCGCATCGCCCTGGCCGAGATCGCCGGCCCCCCGATCCGCTACGACGAGCGGTTGCGCGACCGGGAGACCGGCATCCTCTACGCGCTGACCGGACGCGGCATCGCGGCCCGGTTCCCCGAGGAGGCGGCGCGCAAGCGGCTGACCGGAAAGTTCTACTACCGGCCGCCCGGCGGCGAGTCCTGGGCGGACGTCGCCCTGCGGCTCCGCAGCGCACTGTCCGACATCGAACGCGACCATCCGGGCGGCCGGGTGCTCATCGTGGCCCACGACGCGGTCGTGATGCTCGTCCGCTACATCATCGAACAGCTCACCGAGCAGCAACTGCTCGAGATCGAACGCACGCTCGTCCCGAACGCCTCGCTGGCCATCTGGTCACGCCGGGAGGGCGAGATGCGTCTCGTCACCTTCAACAGCACCGACCATCTGCAGGATGGTGCCGGCCTGCCGGCCTGACCCCGGGACGTCTCAGTCCTGGTCGTCGTGGACGAAGAGGTTGAGCAGCCAGCTCACCAGGCCGACGACGATGGCGCCCCAGAACGCCGCCCAGAATCCGGACACGTGGAAGGGCAGGCTCATCTTGCCCGCGGCCCAGCTCGCCAGCCATAGCAGCAAGCCGTTCACCACGAACGCGAACAGTCCCAGCGTGAGGATGTAGAAAACGCAGCCGAGCGTCTTGACGATCGGCTTGAGGAAGGCGTTGATCAGTCCGAACACGACTGCCACGACGACCAGGGTGCCCACCTTGCGGGGCGTGGAGGCGGTCGTCAGGTCGATGCCGCTGACGATCAGTGTCGCCACCCACAGTGCAATTGCGGTCGTAAGTACTCGAATCAGGATCTTCACATACCGATCGTTGCACGAAACACTCGGCGCGTGAGTGAGCGGAGCGAGCGAACCCGAACCACGGCACGGTCACTCCTCCGACGAAGGAGGGCCCGTGAGTGAGCGGAGCGAGCGAACCGAAAACACAGCATGCACGGTCACTCCTCCGACGAAGGAGGGGCCATGAATGCGGTCCGTGACGTCACGGCTCCTGATGCCGAATCCCTGGCGACGGTGCTCGGCCGTGCCTTCGCCGACGACCCGGTCTGGCTGTGGATGTTCCCCCGGCATCCGGACCGGATGTCCGCCATGTTCACGCTGCTGCTCCGCCACGCCCGGCTGCCGAACGGCGTCAGCGAGCTGGCCGAGCAGAACGGCCGGATCCTGGCCGGCGCACTCTGGGATCCGCCGGGCCGGTGGAGGGTCTCACTCGCCGCCCAGCTCCGTCAGCTCCCCGGCCTGTTGAGAGTGCTCGGCTCCAGGACCTTCGCGGTCATGCACGGCCTCGGCGAGATCGAGCGCGCGCACCCGATCGAGCCGCACTGGTACCTGGCTGTCCTGGGCACCGAGCCGTCGGCCCAGGGACGAGGGCTCGGCTCGGCCCTGCTGCGGTCGCGGCTGTCCCGCTGTGACGACCGGCGGTTCCCGGCGTACCTGGAGTCCTCCAAGGAGAGCAACGTCTCCTACTACGAGCGCTTCGGCTTCCGGGTGACCGGCGAGATCCGTGTGCCGGGTGGCGGTCCACGCGTGTGGCCTATGTGGCGGAACCCCCAGTAACCGCCCCGGATGACCTCACGCCGGATCGTCGAGCAGGGGGAGCGTGAGGACGAAGCGGGTGCCCAGATCGTCGTCGGCCAGCGTCAGCGAGCCGCCGTACGCGTCCGCGATGTCACGTGAAATGGCCAGGCCGAGCCCGCTGCCGCCGGAGTCGCGTTTCCTGGACGCGGGCAGCCGGATGAACCGCTCGAAGATCCGTTCACGGTCCTCGGGCGCGATGGCCTCGCCGTCGTTGAAGACCTCCACGACCGCCTCGTCGTCCTCGCGGCGTACGGTCACGATCACCTCGGAGTCGGCGTGCCGGGCGGCGTTGTCGAGCAGGTTGGTGAGCACCCGGCCGATGTCGACGTTGTTCACCCGTGCGACCACGCCGGGCTCGGCGTCCACCTTCGCCGCGACACGGCGGGGCCGGCGCGCGACCTCCCGTTCGGCCAGGTCGCCCAGGTCGACGCGCTCTGTCCGGCCGGGCAGTCCGGCCTCCCGGCGAGCGAGCACGAGGAGCTCGGTGACGATGTTCTGCAGCCGCTCGGTGTTCTTGAGGGTCTTGCCGAGGGCGGCCCGCAGATCGGTGCCCTCCGGATCGATCAACGCGGCCTCCAGCTCGGCCCGCAGCCCGGCGATCGGGCTGCGCAGGTCGTGGGAGACGTCCGAGACGAGCCGCCGCTGCTGGTCCACCGCCGCCTCGAGCCGGTCCAGGGTCGCGTTGACGGCCATCACCAGCCAGTGGAACTCGTTGCGCTTGGGCGGAACCGACACCCGGCGGTGCAGGTCTGCGGCGTTGATCTCGTCGAGCTCGGCGCGGATCAGCTCCAGCGGCCTCAGCCTCCGCCCGGCGAGCCACCACCGCCAGACCCCGGCCGCCCCGATGCTGACCGGGATGCCCAGCGCGAGGAACACCGCCAGGCCGGGCCGGGGGAACAGCCCCACCTCCGGGGCGAGGACGTACACCGTGAGCGGCCCGGACTGCGCGTCCACGCGTGTGACGACGGCGGTGAAGCACCGGTTGCCGGGGCAGATGCGCTGGAAGAGCGGGCTCTCACCGGTCGGCCGCGGTGCCCGCAGCGCCGACAGGCCGACCAGCGAACGGCTGGCAGCCACGACCTGGCGCCGCTCGTTCTGCACCTGGATCAGGCCGGGGTTGCCGCTGACGATCGGACTCGTGAGGTGGCCGGCACGCGCGAGCGTGGCGACATGCCGCGCGGTGAACGCCAGCTGGTTGGTGAGCTGGGTGGCGGCTTGAACGCGGACGAAGGCGAGCAACCCGCCGTATGCGAGCAGGGCGATGAAGCCCGTCACGATCATCGCGATGACGGTGACGCGCACTCTGATCAGTTGCTCGTTGGGAAGCCGCACGATTTTCCTCCGCGAACGCCGCCCCCTGACGGTCGCGCGCGGCAACGGAGAATTACCCGGCGAACGCTCCCCCTACGCATTTGCGCAGGCCACAGCCTTGTCCTCGAGGTTCTCGGACAGGATCCAACACACCGCTCCACGCCGCCGTGTCCGGATGCGGACGGCGCAAGTCCCACCGGGTGTTGCGAAGCGGGCCGCGCCCTGCCGAAAGCGTTCCCACCGGCCCGGTGCGGCGATGGAAGTGGACGGCCGACCACGCGTGACCGGCGGCCACACTCAGCGACGAAACCGTCGGTGTACGTCGCCGTCTCGCGTCGTCTCGTTCGCATTGTCCCGGCGGTCGCGACGGAACGCGTGAAGTACTACGACACCGCCGTGACCAGTACATTTGATCGCATAAGCGAAACCTGGCACGGGGTCTTGGCTCTCAGTCGTGCCTCCGCACCGATGTGTGTCAAAGTTGACACGCGACAGAATGCAGCGAAGCGGTGATACTCAACATGGGAGACAGACGGTCGCGATGACGGCCGCCCGCCGGGCGGCTCGCACCAGAACAACTGAAACCGGAAGGATGCCGTCCTCGCCACAGGTTGGCGGCAAATCGGCGTTCGTTGGGAGGCGGGAGCGCCAATGAAGAAGTACCTTACCTGGGCACTCGGGGCCTTTGTTGTTTTCTACCTGCTGAAATCCCCGGCAGGCGCGGCTCACGTGGTGCACAACGCCCTTGGCACCCTGTCATCCGCGGGCGACTCACTGTCGAGGTTCGTGAACGCGTTGTGACCCTCGGCGCGGCTCCCCGCCGCGCCGCTTCCCCGCATTCCGGCGGACCATTCCGCTGTGATTCACCATGGGACCTCCCCATGGTCGGCATGGCCGGCCCGGTTTTTCGTGTTCCCCCTTCCCTGGAGGCGGTGCACGGCACCGTAGAACGACGTTCTAGAGTGTGCCGCAGCGACCGACCGAAGAGGTGAGCATGGGACCGCTGCACGGTGTACGCGTCATCGAGATCGCGAGTCTCGCGCCCGCGCCCTTCGCCTGCATGGTGCTGTCCGACCTGGGCGCCGACGTACTTCGCGTCGACCGCCCGACCAGTGTCGGCGGCGACGCGGCGATCGACCCGCTGGGCCGCGGCCGTCAGTCCATCGGCCTCAACCTCAAGGACCCCGCGGGGGTCGAGGTGCTGCTGCGCCTCCTGGCCACCGCCGACGTCCTCATCGAGGGCTTCCGCCCCGGAGTCACCGAGCGGCTGGGCTTCGGCCCGGACATCTGCCTGGAGCGTAACCCCGGCCTCGTCTACGGCCGGATGACCGGCTGGGGACAGGAAGGCCCGATGGCCCAGATGGCCGGGCACGACATCAACTACATCGCCATCGCCGGTGCGCTGGACCCGATCGGCCGCGCAGGCGAGCGTCCCCTGCCTCCGCTCAACCTCGTCGGCGACTTCGGGGGCGGCGGCATGCTGCTGGCGGTCGGCGTACTCGCGGCGCTGTACGAACGCTCCCGCTCCGGCCGGGGACAGGTCGTGGACGCCGCCATGGTCGACGGGGCAGCGCTCCTGACCTCCTTCATCCACGGCATGCGCGGCCAGGGCTTCTGGCAGGACGCACGCGGCACCAACCTGCTCGACAGTGGCGCGCCGTTCTATGACACCTACGAGACGGCCGACGGGCTTCACATGAGCGTCGGCGCGCTCGAGCCGCAGTTCTACGCCGCGTTGCTGCGCGGTCTCGGCCTGGAGGGCGAGGACCTGCCCGCCCAGAACGACCAGGCCCGCTGGCCGGAGATGCGGGCGCGGTTCACCGAGGTGTTCAAGGCCAGGACGCGGGACGAGTGGACGCGGATCTTCGACGGCACCGACGCCTGCGTCGCCCCGGTGCTCGGGCTCGGAGAGGCGCCCGCCCATCCGCATGCCACCGCGCGCACCGGCTTCGTCGACATCGGCGGACTGACCCAGCCCGCGCCCGCGCCGCGCTTCAGCCGCACCGCCGCCGAGACGCCGGCCCCGCCCGTACGCCCGGGTGAGCACACCGAGGCGACACTGGCAGGGATCGGCCTGTCCGCGGCGGAGATCGCCGACCTGCGCGAACGGGGAGCAGTCGCCTGAACCAGACGTGCGGTCCGGCCTGACCCGGCCAATCTCCGCCGCTCTCCGCCAAATGCACGATCCCGTACCGCGGGGTGTGCGTCATCCTGTGCCCATGAGGCCCATCCGCGTCCTCATCGTCGATGACCAGGCGCTGTTCGCCGAGGCGCTCGCCGCCCGGCTCAGCGCCGAACCCGACCTTGAGGTGCTCCCCGTCGCCCATGACATCCGACGTGCCACGGCGCTCATCGCGACGGAGGCACCCCAGGTCGTCGTGCTCGACCTCGTGCTCGGCGAGGAGAGCGGGCTGGACGCGCTCGACATCATGCGCCGTCGGTACCCCGACGTCCGTGCGGTGGTCCTGAGCGGCATCACCGACATCGACCCGATGGTCACCGCGCTGCGGCGGGGAGCGGTGGGCTGGCTGCCCAAGACCGAGAGCGCCGACCTCGTCTCCCGGGTGATCCGCAGGGCGGCCGGGCGCGGCGGCTGGATCCCTCCGGACGTTCTCGGCGAGGTGTTACGCCGCCTGCTGGCCGACGGCGGACCCGACACCGACGATCTGGCCGAGCTGACGCCGCGCGAACGCGAGGTCCTGCGGTGCATGGTCGACGGCCTGAGCCGCCCGGAGATCGCCGACCGGCTCGGCCTGTCGGCGAACACCGTGCGCACCCACACCCAGAATCTCCTCGCCAAGCTCGACGCGCACTCCGCGCTGGAGGCGATCACGGTGGCGATGCGTGCGGGGATGCGCCCGTCGAATCCCGGTGATGATCCCCCGATGTGAACCGAGTCCCCCATATGGCGTAGGTCCTCATCGTCCCGATGCGCGTTCAGGCGCCGCAACGGCGCCCGTACTCTCGGCCAAGGCGAGAGGGGCAGTCGTGGAAATCGGGCGAGGCTGACCTTGCGAAGGCGGAGATGCCACCTCGGCGAAGGCCGCTGCTCCGGCGTCCGCGCCGTGATCATCGGGGCCGGCGACGCCGGCCGCACTCTGGCGCGCGCGCTGCTGGAGGCCGAGGGCGACCTGACACCAGTCGGGTTCATCGACGACGCCCCGGGCGGCGACACCGTGTGCGACCTGCCCGTACTCGGCGGCACCGTCGACATCACGGCCGCCACCTGGCCCGCCCGCACCCAGGTCGTCATCGTCGCCATCCCGTCGCTGCCCCCGGTACGCGTGGCGAGCCTGATCGGCCGGGTCGCCGAGGCCGGCCTGGACGTCCGCTACCTCCCACCGGGAGCCGACGCCGGTACCGAGCCACTGCGGCTGCTCGGCCGGGAGGAGCTGAAAGTGGCGAGTACGCGGGCGCGGCGGTTCGTCGCCGGGCGTCGCGTGCTGGTCACCGGGGCCTGCGGCACGGTCGGCGCGCAGCTGTGCCGCCGGCTGCGCACCCTTCGCCCGGCGGCGCTGATCCAGCTCGACAACGACGAGCAGGCCCTGACGCGGCTGACCGCCGAGAGCGAGGCCGGCCGGGCGGCGGTCGTGGACATCAGTGACGGCCCACGGGTCGAGGCGCTGTTCGAGGACGTACGCCCCGAGCTGGTGCTGCACGCGGCCGGGTTCAACCACGATCCCCGGTGGCTGGAGCGGCAGCCGTGCGCGGCGGTACGGGCCAACGTGCTCGGCACCCGCAACCTCGTACGCGCCGCCGTACGCCAGGACGTGGAGCGCTTCGTGCTGGTCTCCACCGACCAGGCCGCCGAACCCATCTCGGTGCTCGGCGCCACCCGCCGTCTCTCGGAGCTGGTGCTCCAGGCGGAGGCGGGCGGGCAGACCTGCTTCGCGGCGGTACGGGTGGGCAGCGTCCTGGGTTCGGGCACCTCCCCCCTGAGCGCGGTCGCCGGACAGCTCGCCGCCGGACAGCCGGTCACCGTCACCCACCCCGACACCGCACGGCACCTCATGAGCGCGCGGGAGGCGGCCGAGCTGGTCCTGGAGGCCACCGCGATGGCCGAGGACGCGGAGACGTTCGCGCTCGACACCGGGCCGCCGTCCTCGGTGCTCGGTGTGGTGGGCGCGCTCGTCGACGGGCTGCGCGTGCCCGACGTGACGATCCGGTTCACCGGCCTGGGGCCGGGCGAGCGGCTGCGCGCCAGGTCCTTCGCCGACTCGGAGCAGAGGACGCGGACCGCGCATCCCCTGATCTACGCGACGCGCGGCACCATGCCGTCGCACTGGCGGAACGAACCCCTCACCGCACTGCTCGACGCGGCGGAGCGCGACGCCGACGACGAGGTACGCGCGCTGATGCGGCGCATCCTGCCGGAGTACCGGCCGCAGGAGGAACGCCCGTGACCGAGCGAAGCGAGGGAACCGACAAGCACAGCACCCTGGTCGCCCTCCCGACGAAGGAGGGCATATGACCTGGCTCCGCGTCGCCCTGGTGCTCGACCGGTTCGAAGGAGGCCCGGCGCGAGCCGCGCTGACCGCCGCGCTCGCGCTCGACCCGGAGGCGTACGCGCACACCGTCATCGCCGGCGAGGCGGGCGCCCTCGACGCGTGGGCGCGGGAGTCCGGTGTCGAGGTCGTACGGGCGCAGGGGCCGCGCGCGCTGGCCGATGCCCTGGGCGGCGGTTACGACGTCGCGCACACCCACGAGGGGACCGCGGGGCGGTTCGCCGCCGTCCGCGCCGGGGTCCCGCGGGTCGTCCACA
>DASQPY010000116.1:0-24792 GCA_035643735.1 Actinoallomurus sp.
GCCCCATCGACGGGGGCATCGCCTCGTCGAGGTGCGGGAGCTTGTAGTCGAGCAGGTCGACCAGCTCGTATTCGGCGTCGCCACGCTGTACGGCGTTGTCGTACACCCAGCGGGCCACGCTCTCACCGACGCGCCCTGGCCTGGTGCTGCCGATGATGATCCCGATCTTGGTCGTCATTGTCATCTCTCCTCGCCAGACCATGCGGGACGGTCCGGTGCGTTACTTGCTGCGTGAAGTACTTACTTGCTACGCGAAGCAAATACCGGTGTCCGTTGCTTTGTCAAACAAGTAGCCTGTGTCACATGTCCGCAGCCCACGAGCGCAGCACGCGAGTAACGGCGCCTCCACTGGAGCCGCTGAGCCCCGAGGAGGAGGCGGTCGCCAGGGCGCTCGGGCGGGTAATCATCGTTGTGCCGCGGGCGATCGACGCCGATCTGACGCGGGAGCAGCGGCTGACGCTCAATGAGTACGCCGCGCTGATGCATCTCTCCGAAGCGCCCGAGCGCCGGCTGCGAATGAGCGAGCTCGCGGCGGAGTGCGACGTCTCACTGAGCGGTATGACCCGCATCGTCGGCCGGCTGGAGGCCGACGGCCTGATCGAACGCGTTCAGTGTGCCGAGGACGCGCGCGGGTCCAACGCCGTGCTCACCGACGCCGGGCTGACCCGCCTCGAGGAGGCCTACCCCACCCATCTGGCCAGCGTCCGGCGGCACGTCATCGACCATCTCGGCGACATCGACCTCGTCAAGCTCGCCGAGGCACTGCGGCGTTTCGGCACGACGTCCGAGGGCGGACCGGCACGTACGCGCGGGGCGGCCGGCGCCTGACGGCTCAGCCGCTCACCTGGCCCGCCGCCTCCCAGCCTTCGGCCTGGAACCGCGGCGTCATGGAGTCGGAGGACACGTCGCCCCCGCAGGTACGGCAGACGACCTTCGCCTCGAAGTCGGCGCCACAGCTGTGCTCGAAGACGAGCGGTGGCCGGTCGGCGAGATACCGGTCGCCCCAGCGCAGCAGCGTGAGCAGCACACCCCGCAGCTCCCGGCCGGCCTCCGTCGGGCGGTACTCATAGCGGAGCGGACGCGCGCTGTACGGCGTCTTCTCCAGCACACCGGCCTCGACCAGGTGGTTCAGGCGTGCCGTCAGGACGTCACGAGGGGCGCCGATGTTGCGGGCCATGTCGTTGAAGCGCCGAACGCCGAAGAAGACCTCGCGCAGGACGAGCAGGGAGTACTTCTCGCCGACCACGCTGAGCGTGTCGGCGATCGAGCAGGGTCGCGGCGTGGTCATGACTCCACCGTAGATGTGTGCGTTTGCTTTTCCAACCCACCGGATTCTAGAGTGGGTTGGCTTTTCAAACTCTGCAGGCGGGAGATGAGCAGCATGCGTGACGCCGTCATCGTGGAGGCAGTGCGTACTCCGATCGGGAAGGGCAGGCCCTCCGGCACGCTCGCGAGTGTCCACCCGGTCGAGCTGCTCGCCCACACCCTGCACAGCCTGGTCGGACGCAGCGGGATCGATCCCGAGCTCGTCGACGACGTCATCGGCGGCTGCGTGGACCAGGTCGGCGAGCAGGCCATGAACACCACCCGCAACGCCTGGCTCTCGGCCGGCCTGCCCGACTCCGTCCCGGCGACCACGATCGACCGGCAGTGCGGCTCCTCCCAGCAGGCCGTCCACTTCGCCGCCCAGGGAGTGATCTCCGGGGCGTACGACCTGGTCATCGCCTGCGGTGTCGAGTCGATGAGCCGCGTTCCGATGTGGTCGAACGTGCCGGCGGGCGCCGATCCGTTCGGACCCGGCGTCGCGGCGCGTTTCCCCGGCGGCCTGGTCCCCCAGGGCATCAGCGCCGAGCTGATCGCCGCGAAGTGGTCGATCAGCCGCGAGCAGATGGATGAGTTCGCCACCCGTTCACACCAGCGCGCGGCCGCGGCGCACGCCGAGGGTCTGTTCGCCGCCGAGCTCGCCCCGGTCAGAACGGACACGGGCCTGGTCACCGCTGATGAGTCCGTACGGCCAGGTACCTCGCCGGAGGTACTCGCGGGCCTGCGTCCGGCCTTCGCCGACGCCGCCTACGCCGAGCGCTTCCCGCAGATCGAATGGTCGGTGACCGCGGGCAACAGCAGCCCGATCAACGACGGTGCCTCGGCGATCCTCATCACCTCCAGTGAGACCGCGGCGCGGCTCGGCCTGCGGCCCGTCGCCCGGCTGCACGGCTTCGCGGTGACCGGCTCGGATCCGCTCCTGATGCTGGCCGGAGTCATCCCGGCCACCGAGAAGGTGCTCCGCAGGGCCGGGTTGAGCCTGGAGGACATCGACCTGTTCGAGGTCAACGAGGCCTTCGCCAGTGTGGTCCTGGCCTGGCTCCAGGAGACCGGCGCCGACCCGGAGAAGGTGAACGTGAACGGCGGCGCGATCGCCCTCGGCCACCCTCTCGGTGCGAGCGGCAGCCGGCTGATGACCACGCTCGTCGGCGCCATGCGCCGGCGCGGCGCCCGGTACGCCCTGCAGACCATGTGCGAGGCCGGCGGTCTCGCCAACGCGACCATTCTGGAAGCACTGCCGTAAGAGTTCCCGCATCCATCACGTAACGCCACGCCGACCCCGTACCTCTGCCGGCACCCGTCCAGCCCCTCGTACCGCCTCATCCGCCGGAGAGCCGGGGCATAGGTGTATACGAAATACGGAACCTGCCCACATGGGCGATACGGAGACCGAGGCGTTAGCAGAACATGAAGTAGTCGCCGCCTCGAGTCAGCGGTGAGGGTGTTCGGCCAACTGAGCCCGATCCGGGGGGCGGCGGCTCAGCAGCGTCGGGGGATACCGACCCGGTGGCCGGCGTCACCGCCTCGACTCGCGGTGACATACGGATCGGCTGGGCCTCAGCATAGGTTCCGGGGGGCGCGCTGAGGCCCAGCCGTCCGATCGGAAGGCTTCGCCGCGATCGGGCCCGCCCCGCCCGTACCGCCACACCACATCGTCGCTGATGTACCAGCCACCCGCACACCCCCCGTTCGGGCAGGATGGCACACCCGCTGACCAGGTAAGTTGTAAATCTGGTGTCACATGGACCTACGGTGGGCGCACCGCTGTCAGACTCGGATACCGCGGCCGGAGGAGTCGATTTCGACCGCTCGTCGCGGCGTGACTGGCGTGGCCGAGGCCGGGAGTGGAAGATCGTCACCACCCTCCTGCGTGCCGCGCAGGACAGCCGCGGCGGTGTCCTGCTGATCGAGGGCCAGTCCGGCATGGGCAAGAGCCGGATGCTCGGCGACGCGATCGAGGCCGCGGCGGGGCGCGGCTTCATGCTCGCCCACGGCGCGGCGGACGAGCCCAGCCAGCTGGCACCACTGGTTCCGCTGATGATGGCGCTCGGCGAGTCGCCGCAGACACTGCGCGAGGTCAAGGGGCGGCCCTCGGACACGGTCGACCTGCGGTTGTGGCTGATCGAGCAGTTGCAGGCGCGGCTGGAGGAGCGGGTGTCGCACGGCCCGCTCCTGATCGCGCTCGATGACCTGCAGTGGGCCGATCCGACCACCGCGCTGGCCCTACGCTCGCTGATACCCGAGCTGGCCTCGTACCCGCTGGTGTGGATTCTTTCCCGTACGACCGGCCACACCGCCTCCGGCGTGGACCGGCTGTACGAGGTCCTGCAGCGCGACGGCGCCACCCGCCTCGTGCTGGAGCCGCTGGCCGAGCGCGCGGTCGCCGAGATCATCGCGGACGTGCTCGGGGCGGCGCCCTCCCCCGAGTTGCTCGCGCTGACGGGAGCGGCGGGGGGCAACCCGTTCATGCTGGTCGAGCTGCTCCGCGGCCTCAGGGACGAAGGCGCGATCACGATCGGCGAGGGCCGGGTACAGCTCGTCTCGCGGCGGCTGCCGCGACGGGTGCAGGAGATCGCGCGCAGCCGGCTGGGCCGGCTGTCGCCGCACACCCGCCATCTGCTCCAGGTCGCGGCGATCCTGGGCCGCTCGTTCCGGGTCGACGACCTGGCCGACATGTTCGGTGATCCGCCGAGCAGGCTGCTGTCCGCGCTGGAGGAGGCGGAGACGGCCGGAGTGGTGGTTCCTTCCGGCGATCAGCTGATGTTCCGCCACGATCTGCTGTGGCAGGCCGTGACCGAGACCGTCACGATGGCGGTACGCCACGCGCTGCACCGGCAGGCGGCCGAGATGCTGCTGGAACGCGGCGGTTCGGCCACTCTCGCGGCCGGGCACCTGATGCACTACGCGCGGCCCGGGGACACCCATGCGCTCGAGGGCCTCGACCATGCCGTCGGCGAGGTGCTGTCGTCCTCGCCGCAGAGCGCCGCCGACCTCGCGGTACGCGCCCTCGAACTCACCGCCTCCAGTGATCCTCACCGGTTCGAGCGTACGGTCACCGCCGTCTATGCGCTGACGACCTCCGGACGGCTGCCCGAGGCCGCGGAGTTCGCCCGCACCGCGATGAGCCAGGCATCGCGGCCCGGCCAGACCGCACGCCTGCGGTACGAGCTGGCGTACGCCCTGCTGCTGGCCGGCCGTCCGGAGGAGGCGGTGATCGAGGCCGAGACGGCACTGGGCCAGCCGGACCTGTCCGGCGAACTACGCGGCCTGGCCGAACAGGTGCTCCTTCGTGCCCTGTACGCCTGCCACGACTACCGGCGGGGCCGCGAGAGAGCGGAGGCGATCGTGGCGGCCAGGCGCCACCACAGCCACGCCGCCCAGGTCGGCGCGCACATGCTGCTCTCCTACAGCGCATGGGCGGACGGATGCTCCGCCGGCGGGATCGATCACATCCGCGAGGCCGTGCGCATCGCGCCCCGCGACCAGGTACCGGCACGGCGCGCCCATCCCCGTCTCCACCTGGCCGTCATCCTCACCGACATGCGGATGCTCGAGGAGGCCGAGGCCCAGCTCCAGAGCGCGTCCGAGGAGATCACGGCGCTCGGGCACACCGCGTACGCCGCCTGCCCGGCGATCTTCCGCGCCCGGCTGCGGCTCGCCGAGGGCCGGCTCGACGACGCGACCGCCGAGGCACAGGCCGGGCTGGCCATCGCGGACGAGATGGGCATGGCCGCGTTCGTCCTCGTGGGGCTCGCGGTGCTCGTGATCGTCGCGGTGCACCGCGGCGACATGGACACCGCCGCCTGCCACGCCCAGCGCTATGAGGACCGGCGCCAGGCCGGCGCGAGGTTCGGGACCGCCTGGGGCAGCTGGGCCCTGGCGCTGCTCGCCGACGCACGGGACGGCCCGCGTAAGGCCCTGGACCTGCTCCACGCCGCGTACACCGATCCCGCCGAGCAGCGCTACCTGCTCATGACCGAACCCGACGCCGCCGCCTGGCTGACCCGGACCGCGCTCGCCGCCGGGGACCGGGCCGGCGCCGAGACCGTCGCCGCCACGGCCCGACGGCTCGCCGACGACAACCCGGCCTTTCCCAGCCTCGCCGCCGCTGCCGCACACGCCCAGGGCATCCTGCGGGACGACCGCGCGGAGCTGTCCCGCGCGGCCACCACCCATCTGGGACCCTGGAGCCGTGCCTCGGCCGCCGAGGATCTCGGCGTCCTCCTCACCGGACCGGCCGGCGACTCCGCTCACCGCGGCTGCGCCCAGCAGGGCTGCGATCGCCACGGCTCCGGTCGCCACGGCTGCGAGCACGACGCGGCGATCGAGGCCCTGGACGAGGCGCTCGACGGCTACCAGCGGATCGGCGCGGCACGGGACGCGGCCCGGATCCGCGCCCGGCTGCGGCGGCTCGGCGTGCGGCGCCGCCACTGGACCCAGTCGGAGCGCCCGATGTCGGGATGGTCCAGCCTGACCGACACCGAGCGCAACGTCGCCGCGCTCGCCGCACAGGGCCTGACGAATCCGCAGGTCGCCACGCAGATGTTCGTCTCGCCGCACACCGTGAAGTTTCACCTGCGACAGGTGTTCCGCAAGCTCGGCATCGGCTCCCGGGTCGAGCTCGCGCGTCTCGCCACCGAGCACACCGCCGACCGCACCCGGTCCGACGTGTGATCGGCCTAACCCATCGTCTTGGCCCCGTCGAGGGACTCGCGGATGATGTCGGCGTGCCCGGAGTGCTGGGCGGTCTCGGCCAGAACGTGCAGGAGAACCTGACGGGCCGTCGAGCTCGCGCCCGGCTCGAACCAGGGCGCCTCGGGCAGCGGGTGCGACACCTCCAGGTCGGGCAGGCTCGCCACGATCTTCTCGGTCGCGCGGGCGACCTCCTCGTACTCCCTGAGCACTCCGGCCAGCGTCTCGCCCTCCTGCATACGGAACAGCGCGTCCCAGCCCTCCTCGGCGCCCTCCATCGACGGAGCGCCGTGGACGATGAAGTCGATCCACCCGCGCTCTGCCTGAGTCACGTGCTTGATGAGGCCACCCAGGCACAGCGAGCTGGCCGTGGTGCGCAGACCGGCCTGCTCGTCGGTCAGGTCGCGGACCGTGTGGCACAGGAAGGACCGCTGCCTGGCCAGGGTCTTCAGAAGTACGGCGGACTCGATGTTCGCGGACTCTGGGGTAATGGTCATGTCGCTCACGCTAGGGACGATTGCGGTCGGTTCCCGTCCTCAATCCGCGGCGGAACGCGAAAAGGCCCCCGGCGTTCTCAAGTACGCCGGGGGCCTCTTCGCGTGAGCGGGTTACGCGTGGCTCGGCTCCGCCTGGCTCTTGGCGGAGGCGGCCGGCGGGACCGGGTCACCGAGCTGCGAGACGTGCACGGTGTCGGTCTTGGGCAGCGTGCCGTTCAGGAAGTAGGCGTCGAAGTAGGAGTCGACGCCACCAGGACGAAGGTCACCGCGGTGCACGATGCAGTGCGTACGGTCGCCGTCCTGGACCACGAGGTGTGAGCCGCGAAGGAGCTTGTGCAGCTCGAGCGCGCCCGCGTACGGCGTGGCCGCGTCCTCGGTGGCCTGGAACATCAGGATGTTGCTCGGCAGGTCCTTGGTGTGGCCGACGTCGACCGGCTTGCCGGGCTTGGCATGCCAGTACAGGCAGGGCGCGTTGAACCAGACGTTGCCCCAGGTCAGGAACGGGCTGGTCTTGTTGGTACGCACCGCGTCGGCGTGCCACTTCGCCCAGCTGAGCGGCCACTGGGTGTCGGTGCACTGGACGGCGAGGTAGACGGCGAAGGAGTTGTCGTCGCTGCCACCGGCGGTCGTGGCGCCGAAGGTGCCCGCGAAGGTCGCGACGTCACCGGACTTGTAGGCGGACAGCGCGGCGGCGTAGGAGTTCCACACCGCCTGGCTGCGGCGGTAGGCCGCGTTCTGGATGTTGTCCACCAGCTCGTCCTCGCCGACCGCGACGGTCTGGCCCCCGCCGGTGTAGGTCAGCGGGTGCTCGGCCAGTTTGTCCTGCAGCTTGTAGTAGAAGCTGCGGACGGCGCTCTGGGTGGTGCCCAGGTGGTACGTCGAGTCGTACTTCGCGATCCAGCCGAAGTAGTAGTCCATGTCCTTGTTGAAGGCCACGTCCTGGTTGAGCTGCGCGTCGTACCAGACGCCCTTGGGGCCGACGTTGCCGTCCAGGACCATGCGGCCGACGTTCTTGGGATACACCGTCGCGTAGGTCTGGCCGAGGTACGTGCCGTAGGAGGCGCCGTAGTAGTCGAGCTTCTTGTTGCCCAGCGCCTGGCGGATCGAGTCCATGTCATGGATCGAGTCGATGGTCTTGATGTGGTCGAGCAGGTCGACCTTGGCGTGCGCGCCGAAGTTCTTGTAGCACGCGTCGGCGTAGTCCTTGGACTTCTTGAGCCAGACCGCGTCGTCCTGGCCGCCGCCCGTGCCGTACTCCGGCCGCGGGGCGTTGCTGTAGTTGACGTCGCAGGTCAGCTTAGGCGTGCTGTAGCCGATGCCACGCGGGTCGAAGCCGATGACGTTGTAGGCGGCCTGCATGGGCGCAGAGTTGCGCGAGTAAACGCTCGCGCCGTACAGCGCACCCTCACCGCCCGGGCCTCCCGGGTTGACGAGAATGTCGCCCTTCGCCGCACCCGAACCCTGGTGCGGGAGCCTGGTCAGCTCAAGAGTGATCTTCTGACCGCTCGGCTGGGCGTAGTCCAGCGGGACCTTCAGCTCCGCGCACTGGATGATCGTCGAGACCTTGACCGGGCCGACGCTGTCGTAGGCCTGCGCCCCCGTCACGATGTCCGGCTGGCAGGCGTGCCAGGTGAGGCTCGCCGGCCGGAAGGCGCCGGACGCGCTCGCGGTCGCCGACGCGCTTGTGGCGCCCAGACCGAGCCCGGAGAGACCCAGGCCGGCTGTCGCGGCCACGGCAAGAAGCTTCTTCACGAAACCCCCTTAGAGGCCGGGCGGGGATTCGCCCGGCAAATGGTGAACCACGGGAGATTGTCGTGGCGCCGAATGAAGGGCAGAAGATGGCGGTCTGGATGGTTGCCAAATCGTGACAAATTTCTCAAGTAGGCATAGGGCAGCCGAGAGTCCCCCTTTGACCGTCAGGAGTTGCACACGCCCCAGAGTCCCCTTCTGTGCGTGGCCGAGGTTCAGGAAATTCTCCGCGCCGAAGATCGCAAGGCACGTGCCGAGGTGGTGAACGAATCGCCTTTACGTGCCGGACACCGTCGTCCGCGGAGTCGCCGAAGACGAACTCGCCATCGTCTCGAGCCCTCTCGTACGCCAACCTTGTGAGCGCGGACCCGGCGACATTGGGGCCGGAGATGCGCACGGTCTTCATCGGATCCCCCCAAGACGGTGTACGCAAGTGAATGTACGGCGTATCCATATGTCCGCCAACTGGGGATATGTAGGATCCTGCACTAGGTCAGACCAGCATATTTTGCCCTCGTTCCCGCTAACCTCTGTACTAGTACAAGAGACGGGAGACCCCGGGTGGCCACGAGAGTCGATCCGCCCTATCTGCGGATCGTCGCCGAGCTGCGACGGCGCATCGCCGACGGCGAGCTGGCGCCCGGCGACCGGGTGCCCTCGACCCGGCAGATCACCCGGGAGTGGGGCGTCGCGCTCGCCACCGCCGCCAAGGCACTGTCCGCTCTGCGCAGGGAAGGGCTCGTCTCGGCCAAGCCCCGCGTCGGCCATGTGGTGTCACGGCCCGGGCCCGCCCCGGCGCGGCGGCTCGGTACGCCCGACCACGAGCTGAGCCGCGAACGCATCGTGCGCACCGCCATCGAGATCGCCGATGCCGAGGGACTCACCGCGCTGTCCATGCGGGGCGTCGCGTCCCGGCTGGGTGTCGCCGTCATGTCGCCCTACCGCTACGTCGACGGCAAGGACGACCTCGTACTTCTGATGGCGGACGCCGCGTACGGCGAGGAGACCTGTCCCGCCGAGCCGCCGGAGGACTGGCGCGCCCGCATGGAGCTCGGCGCCCGCACCCTGTGGACCCTGCACCGTCGGCATCCCTGGCTCGCGCGGATCAGCTCGCCGCCCCGGCCGCCGCCGCCCAACCTCACGGTCCACGCGGACTGGGCGCTGAGCGCCCTGGACGGCCACGGCCTGGACCCGGCGACTCTGCGCACCCTGCACGTGCTGACCTACAGCTACATCCAGGGCGTCGCGGTCCACCTGGAACGCGCGCAGGCGGTCACCGGCCTGCCGGGAGACGGGTGGACACATGCCCGGAAACCCGCGATGGCGGCGCTCGACGACGGCTGTGACCTGGACCTCGACGTGCTCTTCGAGACCGGGCTCAAGCTGATGCTCGACGGCCTGGCCCTGCGCATCGCCAGGGACGACGTTTCCTCAATGTTTCCCGGCCCGGTGCCACAACGCGGTCGCGGTGTCGCGCAGCGCGGTCACGCTCACGGCCGTGAGGATCGCGATTGTCACTGAGTCCTTTCTCCCCCATGTCAACGGGGTGACCAACTCCGTCTGCCGCGTCCTGGAGTACCTGGCCCGTCATGGGCACGAGGTGCTCGTCGTCGCGCCGGGCCCCGGCCCCGGCGACCACGACGACCGGCTGCGGCTGACGCCCGGCGTTCCCCTTCCCTTCTATCGCTCGTTCGTCGTCGGGCTGCCCACGCGTCAGGTGACGGCGACGCTGCGCGACTTCCGGCCCGACGTCGTCCATCTCGCCTCACCCCTGATGCTCGGCACCTCCGGCATCGCGGCCGCCCGCCGGCTCGACGTGCCCACGGTCGCGGTGTTCCAGACCGACCTCGCCGGGTTCGCCCGGCGGTACGGCCTGCGCGGCGCGGACTCGATCGTGTGGGCATGGCTCCGGCACATCCACGAGCGGACCGACCGTACGCTGGCGCCCTCCCGGCCCACCCTGAACGAACTGCGGCGCCGTGGTTTCCCGCGACTGGCGCTCTGGGCCCGTGGAGTGGACGACCAGCGCTTTCATCCCCGGCACCGCTCGGAGGAACTGCGTGCGCGGCTGGCACCCCGGGGCGAGGTGCTGGTCGGTTACGTCGGGCGGATCGCGCCGGAGAAGCGCCCGTGGATGCTCTCCCACCTCAGCGACCTGCCCGGCGTACGCCTCGTGGTCGTCGGGGACGGACCGGCCCGGCGGCGTCTCGAACGTCTGTTGCCCGAGGCCGCCTTCACCGGCTTCCGTACCGGCGCCGAGCTGTCGGAGCTGGTCGCGTCGATGGACGTCTTCGTCCACACCGGCGCGGACGAGACGTTCGGCCAGGCAGTACAGGAAGGGCTCGCCGCCGGGTTGCCGGTCGTCGCGCCCGCCTCCGGCGGTCCGCTGGACCTGGTGCGGCCGGGCCACAACGGCCTGCTCTATCCCCCCGACGATCCGGCCGCGATGCGGGCCGCCGTCGCCACCCTGGCGGCCGACACCTCGCTGCGGACCCGCATGGGCGGGCACGCGCGCCTGTCCGTGCACGGTCGCGACTGGGCCGGCATCTGCGGCCAGCTGATCGGCCACTACGAGTCCGTCCTGCACGGCACCCGGGCGGTACGGGCGGCATGACCCGCCGATGAGGAGGTCACCGCCGTACGCCGCGCTCGTCGTTAGCGTGGTGCTCATGGTCTTCGTCGGGCTCTGCCGGTTCCCGGCGACGGTCCCACCGCGGCGGCTCATGGCCGCGCACCGGGCCACTTCCGTACGTGGTGCCCGGTGCGCTGCTTCTTCTCCTGCTCGTGCCGGCCGGCGACGCCGCGCTCAGGCCGAGATCTGGACCGGCGTGCCGAGCGGCAGCATCTTCGCCAGCTTCGTGATCATGGAGTTGCTGATACGGATGCATCCGTGGCTGACCGAGGTGCCCAGGAGCTTCGGCTCGTTGGTGCCGTGGATGCCGATGATCGGATCGTGACCGTTGAAGTCGGTGAGCGCCGTCGACTGCCCCGACAACCCGTACGCGTACGGGCCGTAGTCGCCGTTAGGGTTCGGCGGCTGGAGCAGCTCGGTGAGGTAGTAGGCGCCACCGGGCGTCGGGGTGTCGGTCTTCCCGATCGCCGCCGGGGTGCTGACCAGCACCTGCTTGCCCTTGTAGAGCTTCAGGCGGTGACCCGACTGGAGAACCTGGACCCAGTAGTTCGTCTTGGCGGTGCGGACCTCACGGGAGGCGATCCAGCCCGTGCTGCCGTTCGGCTGAACGGGCAGAAGGACGTGCAGCCAGCCGGCCTTGCGCTCCATCACGAGGAACACCCGGGGGGCTCCGTCAGGGTTCGGGCTGGCCAGCGTGATGCTCGGCGACGCGTCGCCGGGGGCCTTGTAGATGTTGACCTTCGCGTTACGCGCGGTGGCGATCGTGCTCGGGCCGCTCCCGAAGTCATACGACGCGGCCGTCGGCTGGGCCGCCGGGGCGCTCCCGGCCGGCTGGGTGTTCGCGGCCTTGTCGCTGGAGCCGCCGCAGCCGGCCAGTGTGAGGCCCAGCCACGGCGCCGGCCGTCACGACGGCCGCTCGCGTTCCCAGGCTGATTGACATCGGTACTGCTCCTCGAAGGCGTCGGTGATACGGACGGCCCGGGAACACGATCGTTCCCGGGCCGGCCTTTACGATCTTCGTCAGCCGGTGAACTCGGGCTGAGCCTGCACGGGAGTCGCAGGACGCGCCTCGCCGCTCGGCGGGGTGGCGGGCTTGGGGGCCTCGCTCGTCTGGGTCGGCTTCGGCTTCTCCGTCGGCTTGGTCGACGGCTTGTCGCCCTGGCAGCTCAGCAGGGCGCCGACCGCACCGTGGTTCCGCCAGACCGGCAGGTTGCGCTGGTCGATCCGGTACGCGGTGACGATCACCTTGGTGGCGTGGGTCGCCAGGGCGACGCTGCCGCGAGCCGGCACGTTGATCTTCTGGAGGCTCTTGCCGCCCTTGTTGTCCATCCAGGTGGCGGGCACCGCGAAGGTGTTGGGGTTGCTGAGCATCCAGTCCGGCTGACCCAGCTTGCCGCAGAGCGACTCGAGCTTCAGGGCAGGGTCACGGTCATTGCAGGCCCACGCGGGGGACGCGGCCAGGGTGGTCACGGCGACGGCAGCGGCCGCACCGGCAAAGGTCAGACTCGCCTTCTTCAGGCGCATGAAATCTTCCAGCTAAGGAGTGGTCAGTGGCACGCCGTGAGACGGAAACATCATCGGCGCATCGAGCACAATAGCCGTCAATTGACGCTAATGCCTCGTTAGTAACAAGCCTTTACCATACGGTCATGTCGCCGTCGTCGCCGCTTATACGGAACAACTTCCCGGATCCGCTTTGCGACCTGCGCGTCTCGGCGTCCACGCGGATATGGCAGGCGGAGCGGACGAACCGCTATCTCCCCCACAATCAACCGGCCGTGGGCCCCATGGGATACTCGGTCCCGCCATGGACCCACTTCATGATCCCTCCACGAGGGGCTTCAACAGCGACAACTGCGCCGGCGTCCATCCGGAGATCCTCGCCGCGATCGGAGTGGCCAATGGCGGCCACCAGCCCTCGTACGGCGGCGACGTCTACACGGCGCGCCTTGCGGAGGTCTTCCGGGCACATTTCGGCGAGCGCGCCGAGGCGTACCCGGTCTTCAACGGCACCGGCGCCAACGTGACCGGCCTGCAGTCGATGACCGAGCGTTGGTCGGGGGTGATCTGCGCGGAGAGCGCTCACATCAACATGGACGAGGGCGGCGCTCCCGAAAGGGTCGCCGGGCTGAAGCTCCTGCCCGTACCGGCCACGGACGGCAAGCTGACGCCCGTGCTGATCGACCGGCAGGCGCGCGGCTGGGGCGACGAGCACCGCGCCCAGCCCCGAGTCGTCTCGATCACCCAGAGCACCGAACTCGGCACGGTCTACACGCCCGAGGAGATCGCCGCGATCTGCGCGCACGCCCACGACCGCGGCATGACGGTGCACGTGGACGGTACGAGGCTGGCGAACGCCGCGGCAGCGCTCGATCTCCCCTTCCGCGCCTTCACCACGGACGTCGGCGTGGACGTGCTGTCCTTCGGCGGCACCAAGAACGGCCTGCTCTACGGCGAGGCCATCGTGGTGTTGAACCCCGAGGCCGCGGGTGGCATGACCTACCTCCGCAAGTCCGCGATGCAGCTCTCCTCCAAGATGCGGTTCGTGTCCGCCCAGTTCATCGCGCTCCTGGAGGGTGACCTCTGGCTGCGCAACGCCCGCCACTCCAACGCGATGGCCGCCCGTCTCAATGAGGCGATACAGGGGCTGCCGGGCGTCTCGGTGCGGCGCGTTCCCCAGGCCAACGCGGTGTTCGCGCGGGTCGACACGGGCGTCGCCGAGCGGCTGGCCAAGCGGTTCCGCTTCGAGACGTGGGACGAGGAGACCGGCGAGGTCCGCTGGGTTTGCTCCTTCGACACGACCGAGGCCGACGTCGACGGCTTCGCAGCGGTCCTCGCCGAGGAGGCGCGCGCCTGATGTCCCTCAGAACCTCCAGAGGCGCCGGCCGCGGTAGCGCGGGCTCCACAGCAGCCGGTTGAGCAACCGGAGCGGGGCGGGGAACCTCGCCAGGAACTCACGTCGTTCGGCCTGCGGCATCCCGTCGGTGATCCACGGTATCCAGGTGGCCACTCCCCGTACGCCCTGCCTGCGGGCCATGGCGCGGCCGAAGGCGCGCCAGTCCTGCTGCGTCATCACGGACTGGATGAGGGGCAGCGCCTCTTCCTCCTCGTGTTCGAGGTGCCGGCCGAGGACCGCCCCGAGCTCCTTGGCCCGTACGGCGAGGTCGGGCGCGCCGGCCGCCAGCGCCTCGTCGCAGGACTCGAGCAGCGGATCGAGCCGGGCGTGCTCGGCCTCCATGTCCTTCAGCAGTGCGAGCTCGGCGGGGGCCTTCACCTGCTCGGTGAGGCGGGGCCACAGCCAGGCGTCCTCGACGCTGTGGTGAACGAGAAGCTGGGCCTTGAAGTTCTCCCAGCCCGCGCGTACCTCCGGGCCGGTGGCCTTCCCCGCCTGGGCGGCGGCCTCCAGGCGTTCGAGGTCGCGACGGAAGGCGTCGTGGGTGACGTACATCTCGGTGAAGTCGATCTTGTCTGTCATCGGATTCCCTCTTTCGTCAGCCGCGCTGGGGGGTGAGTTCCTCGTCGGAGATCGGTAGGCCGTGCAGGTTGGCGGACGGACCGCGGACACTCCTGACGAAGAGGCAGGCGATCAGGCCGGCGAGGAGCACCCCGGCCGAGACGAGCATCGTGGGCCGCATCGCGTCGACGAACCCGTGCCCGAACACCTGGCCCGCCACGGCCTCGAGGCGGTGGGCGACGTCGGACGGGAGGTTCGCGGGCCTCGTACCGCCGCCGATCTCCAGGTGCCCGCCGGCCTGGTCGAAGCCCTGGACGAACCGGCCACGGTAGGCCGCAGGGATCTCACCGGCCCGCTGTTGCGCCTGCTCCCTGAGCGAGGAGGCGAGCCGGGCCTGAAGGACGGCGCCGACCACGGCCGCCGCGAGCACCGACCCGACCTGCCGCAGGGCGTTGTTGACTCCGGAGGCCGCGCCGGACAGGCGCGCCGGGACGTTGCGCATGACCTCGGACGCCATCGGGGTGAACGTGCAGCCCGCGCCGAGGCCGATGACGAACAACGGGGGGATGACGGCACCCCAGCCACTGCCGACGTCGGCCACGGCCGTGATCCAGACCATCCCGCCCCCGAACGCCGTGAGGCCGGCCATCAGGATGTACTTGCCGCCGAGCCGTACCGACAGCACCCCCGCCGGACCCGCGCTGACCACCGACCCGACGGCCAGGGGAAGCATCAGGAGCCCGGCCTTGACCGCGCTGAACCCGAGTACCGACTGCAGGTAGATCGTCAGCGGCAGGGACAGCCCCACGATGCCGAACGACACGGCGACACCGACGAAGTTGATGACGGTGAACCCGCGCTCCCTGAACAGCTCGAACGGCACCAGCGGCTCGTTGTCCTGCTGACCACGCTGATAGGCCAAAAAGATCGCCATGATGATGACGGCGGCCGCGATCATCGCCTGGATCCAGCCGTTCCAGTCATACCTTTCTCCCTCGATCAGCCCGAATGCCAGGCAGAAGAGCGAGATCGAGGCAAGAACGACCCCGGGGATGTCGAACCGGTGGCGGACGGTACGCCTCGCCGCCGGCATGACCACCAGGCCAACGGCGATCACGAGCACGCCGATCGGCACGTTGACGAAGAAGATCCATCGCCAGTCCAGCCGGCTGACCAGCAGCCCCCCGAGGCTCGGCCCCGCGGCGCCGGACAGGCCCGCGGTCGCACCCCAGACACCGAGCGCCGCGCCACGCTTCTCGGCCGGGAACACTTCGACGATCATTGACAGCGTCTGCGGGATGAGCATCGCCGCGCCGGCCCCCTGGATCGCGCGGAACGCGATCAGCTGCCCCGGCCCCTGCGCGAGACCACACGCCAGGCTGGCCAGGGTGAACAGCGCGACGCCCGACAGATAGAGGGTCTTCTTCCCGCGTAGGTCACCGAGCCGTCCCGCAGTGATCAGCAGGACGGCCAGCGCCAGGGCATAGGCGTTGACGACCCACAGGATCTGGTCCAGCGACGCGCCCAGTCCGCCGACCATGTCCGGAATCGCGATGTTGACAATGGTCAGGTCCAGCAGCGTCATGAAGAACCCGAGCGAAAGGACAGCCAGGATCGCCCAGGGATTCCCACGCCATTTGTTCATGATTCCTCTTTCTCGTGACTTCGCAGTTGAGAGAGGAATCGCGCGGGCGGGTGTGACATGGCGTGGGATGGATCACACCTCGCGCCCGGATGTCACACTGCGGGAGGTGGCGGCCCTCTTGGGGGAGAGCGCGTCACAAGGAGGCCGACCATGTCCGACCGGGTGACCGATGAGGCGACACACGTGTTCGTCGACCATCGGGAACTGCTGTTCTCCGTCGTCTACAACCTGCTCGGCAGCGTCACGGACACCGAGGACGTGCTCCAGGAGACCTGGCTGTCGTGGGCGGCCCGCAGTTCGCAGCCGATGCCGATCGAGAACCCCCGTGCGTACCTCGTACGGATCGCCGTCAACCAGGCCCTGGCCCGGCAGGCGACCATCAGCCGGCGCCGGGAGAGCTATGTCGGGCCATGGCTGCCCGAGCCCCTGCCGACCGACGAGGCGGTGGATCCGGCCGTACGCTCGGAGTCGGTCTCGATGGCGCTGCTGGTGGTTCTGGAGACGCTCACTCCCCTGGAGCGGGCCGTCTTCGTACTCCACGAGGTCTTCGGCTACGCCCACACCGAGATCGCCGAAATCCTGGACCGCTCACCGTCGGCCGTACGGCAGCTGGCCCACCGCGCCCGCGCACACGTGCACGCCCGGCGACCCCGCTACCAGGCGGACCGCCTCGTGCAGCGGCAGGTGACGGAGAGGTTCGTCGAGGCGGCGTTCGGCGGGGACATCAGCGCCCTGATGGAGATCCTGGCGCCGGACGTGACGCTGTGGACGGACGGCGGGGGCAGGGCAGGTGGCGGGGGCAGGTCGGGCGCGCTACACCCGATCCACGGCCGCGACAAGGTCGCCCGGCTCATCTCGGGCGTCACGGCCCGCCTGCCGAAGGACCTCGCGGTCCGCTACCAGCACGTCAACGGCGATCCGTCGGCGGTGGTGTTCGCGGACGACTCCCCCTTCGCCGTGATGGTCCTCGACCTGGACCCCGAAGACGACCGGGTGCGCGGCATCTACGGCGTGACCAACCCCGACAAGTTGGCCGGCCTGGGCTGAACGATCCGGGTCCTGGTCTCACATGGCGTACGGCGGGGCGGACGCGGCGATGGCGCGCGCCCTGCCGACCATGTCGGCCGCCCACGCCCCGGTGTGCTGGGCCGACGGAAACTGCACCGAGTGGTAGAGCCCCACACCCGTCACCGTGATCGTGACAAAGCCGGTGTAGCGCTTCTGCTTCATGAGCAGAAACAGCAGGCCGATCAGGCAGAACCAGACGAAGACAATGGTCAGGATGATGGCCACCGGCGGAATGCTCTCCGTCACCTGGGTCGAGTCCTGCACCGCCCAAGTAGTCCCATGAACGGGATACCGCCCCTGCGGAACGTGAACATGAGTCTGGGTAACAGAAATGTCGCCGATCGACAACAACACGGGATCATTGCCGGGAGGCGGCGTCATCCCCGGCGGCGGAGGTGGGTAGCCCATAAGGCTTCACAGTACGGGTTTCGACAGGCCACCGGCAGTTCCTACGGCCTGCGGATCCCGGCCCACCTGCCGGGGGTGGTCGCACCCTGGACGGCGAGTTACTCTTCCTCCACACATCTCGTAGCCACGGCCAGGTGGCATCTCTACAGGCAACCCAGCGGCCAGCGCGACGAGAATGGACGTGATGGTGGATTTCGAAATCTACTCACCGCACGCAGATCCGGCCCGTAGAGCATTGTCCTATCAGACGACTCGCCGAAGCCTGAGGCGCCTTTTTCTCAAGAACTCGGTGCTGTTCGGCGTCGGAGTCCTCTTCTCACTGGCATTGGTGCTGATCTTTGACGACGTGCACCGGACCAACCACCGGCTCGTCACCCAGGGCGTGAGGGGCACCGGCGTCATCACCGCGCTCGACCCAGGCGGCTACCGACGCACCGCATGGATACGGGTCTCCTATGCCGCGGGACAAAGACGCCTGACCGCCGAGATCAGACTGGGGTCCGAGGTGGACCGGTACGCCGTCGGGCAGAAGGTCGACGTGTACTACGACCGGGAACGGCCGACGCGTATGACGATCGCGGGCGTGGTCAATCAGTCCGCTCGGAGTACCGTGCGCGAGGTACCCGCCGCCATCACGATGGACTCCCGTAGCCGCGTCGTGGCCGAGGTGGACGAGCCCCCGTCGCCGGCCGTCTTCCGCTCGCCGAGCATCGCGCTCGTACTTGGCCCCTTGGGGCCGAAGCAGGGTGTGTGGACGACCGGTTACCTCTGGATCGCCGGCCCGATGGGGCGTCGCGCCGTACTCGCGCTGCCCGGAGGCGGAGATGTGCTCCCACTTCGCTCGCCACGCACGGCAACGCAGCGGCGCCGCTGGACGTCCTAGATGAAAGAACGCTCCGAACGTCAATGCGATGACAAGGGGCCAGGTGACGAACTTTGAAACGCGCTCGCCACAGCCGAGTCCGACCATTAACGCGCTGTCCTATCACACGACTGGACGAGAATTGGGGCGCCGCTTCCTGAAGGACACGGCCTTTTTCGTGGCCGGAATCCTCATCCTGACGGTGCTGGTGGTGGGCGCCGTCGCCATCGACTCGGCCAACCAGCGCCTTGTCGACCAGGGTGTGCGGGTCCCGGGCGTCGTGACGACAGTGTCTCCGAACACCAAGTACCAGTCCGGATCGGTGAAGGTGTCCTATGCCGCGGGACAAAGACGCCTGACCGGCAGAGTCGACCTGGGTTCCCGCGTGACCCGGTTCGCCGTCGGACAGAAGGTCGATGTGTACTACGACCGGCACAGCCCGACGCGCATGACGATCATCGGTGTGAACAACCAGCCGGCATGGAGTGTCTGGCTCATGGTCCTGTTGATCGTCGTCGCGGTCTTCGTCATCCTGACCGCGGTGGTGAGGACCTGGGGAGATCTGAGAAGCCGGCGCATATTGGCGGGAAACCCCTGGCGCGAAGTGCATGCCTATATCGCGATGGATGACGCGAACCGGGTCGTGGCGAAGATATCCGGGCCCACCTCGCAGGACATCTATCGCTCACCGAGCATCAGCGTGAGACTTCGCGGGCTGCCGCCGAAGCTGGGGGTATGGAGGACGGGCACCCTGTGGATCGCCCGCGGATCCGGACGTCACGCCGTACTCGCGTTGCCCATGGGCGGGCATCTTCTCCAACTTCGATCGCCACGCACCGACGTCCAGCGGCGCCTGTGGAGCCTCTGGGTCTGACGCGATCGGCCTCTCCCGTCGCCAGTCCGTTCACGATCGCTCCGGTGAAGACCGAAAGCCTCCCTGGCGCGCTCGGGTCGATCGCCGAGACCTCCTTGGCCTCGCTCTCGCCGTCCAGTTCGAAGGCGTATTCGAGGGATGCCGACGAGTAGATGATCGCCCGCAATACGTATCCCGAGTTTTGGCACGCTTCCCGTGCGGCGCGAACCGGCACCGCATCCAGCCACACCGCTATCGGCGGCCCGCTTGTGGGAGACATCACCGATACGCGAGATGACTCATTACGACTTGATACAGTGTCCGGCGTGTCGGAAATGCGGCGTGGAGTCCTCAGCGGGGTCGTGGCCTACGTGCTGTGGGGGCTGTTCCCCCTCTACTGGCCGCTCCTGAAGCCCGCCGGATCGGTCGAGATCCTCGCTCACCGGATGATCTGGTCGCTCGTCGCCGTCGGCATCATCCTGGGGGTGCGCCGGCACTGGGGCTGGATCAAAGACCTCAGGGCGAAGCGCATCGCCCTCCTGTCCGCCGCTGCGCTCGTCATCACGGTCAACTGGGGCACCTACATCTACGCCGTGAACAGCGGCCACACGATCGAGGCCGCCCTCGGATACTTCATCAACCCCCTGGTCAGCGTCCTCCTCGGCGTGCTCGTCCTGCGAGAGCGCCTGCGTCCCTGGCAGTGGGGCGCGGTCGGCATCGGCACGGCGGCGGTCGTGGTCCTGGCGATCGACTACGGCCGGCCGCCCTGGATCGCGCTCACCCTCGCCTGCAGCTTCGGCACGTACGGGCTGCTCAAGAAGTTCGCCAGGACACCGTCCGCCGAGAGCCTCGCGGTCGAGACGGCCGTGCTCTTCCTGCCCGCGCTCGCCTTCGTGCTCATCCAGCCGCACCCGACGTTCACCGGGCACGGTGGAGGGCACATCGCGCTGCTGGTCGGTGCCGGGCTGGTCACCGCGGTGCCGTTGATGTTCTTCAACTCCTCCGCCACCCGCGTGCCGCTCACGGTGATCGGGATGCTCCAGTACCTCGCGCCGATTCTGCAGTTCGGCATCGGCCTGCTGGTCCAGCACGAGGCGATGCCGGCCAGCCGCTGGGTCGGCTTCCTGCTCGTCTGGGCCGCGCTGGTCATCCTCAGCGTCGACGCCGTACGGTCCGCCAGGTCGACCCGGCGCCGTGCCCGGGAGCCGGAACCCGTCGCCGCGTAGGGCCTGGCTCAAAGTCCTCGCCCGTAGCGAGCGGCGCGCAGGAGGACAGCAAGACTTCGAGACAGGCCCTAGGAATCAGGCCTGGTTGTTCGCGGTGGCCATCAGGTGTGCCACGCCGGCGGTGAACAGCGGGCTGTAGGACCGCCATTCCTCGCTGCCGCCCTCCTGGTACCCGCCGATCACACCGATCACGTGGCCGCTCTGCGTGCGGTTGTCGTAGTCGCTGAGCCACGGGCTGCCGCTCGTACCCCCGTAGAAGCCGTGGCAGTCGAACCTCAGCTGGTACCGCGACTGCCGGTGCGTCTGGCCCGCGCAGCCGACGGGGCGGTCGGCCGGGTTGTTCTCCTTCGCCGGGTACCCGGCCACCAGGACCCGGTTGGTGTACCCCCGGTTGATCAGCAGGTCGTTCGCCCCGACGACGTCGACGATCCGGTGGCCGCGCATGACCTGCACCGCGGCGAAGCCGTAGTCCAGGTCCGGGTTGCCCTGCTCGATCCAGCGCTTGTCCGCCACCATCAGCCAGACCGGCCAGGTGCCGTACGGGCGCCTGCCCGCGCTGTAGCGCGGGACGAACACGATGTGCCGGTGCCAGCCGTGGGTGTTCTGGTTGTAAAGGCAGTGGGCCGCGGTGATCAGCATGTTCTTCTTCGGCGTACGGATCACGCTGGCGGTGCAGTAGTGACCGCCGCTCCCGTTGTTGAAGAACAGCGCGCCGATCACCTTGCTGCCCGCCACGCTCCGGGCCGACGGCATGCCGGCCTCCGGCACGTCCTCGGCCGGCCGGCCGCCGAGTGGGGTCGCGGCCGCCATACGGGCCGGTGTCCAGTACGCGGTGCTGCCAAGCTCGGCGGAGGCCACCACCCGGGTGCTCACGCGAGCGGCCCGGGCCACGGGCCCGGCCGGCAGCAACGGTACCGTCACGAGGACACCACAGAGCAGCCGTCTGCCTATCACCGAGCCTCCGCGTGTGCGTGCCGATACGACGAGCTCCATCGTCGTCCAAAGACACATCGGATTCCCGCAGGTCAGCCGCGTGTCGCGATCACTCATGCGATCCCGTCGCCGTGGTTTGGTAAACACCCGCCCTAGCGTCGCCCTTGCGCCGCGGAACCCGTACCGGCCTGAACTAACGTGCGGACGGGAGTGCCTTTCCACCGGGGAGATCCAAAGGGGGATGGAGTGCGCACAATCCTGGCCTGCGCGGCCGTCATGGTCTGTGGCGCCTGGTCCGGGGCCGCGCAGAACATCGTCGTAACGCCGGCCGCGCCGCACCCCGGCCAGCGGGTGCACATCAGCGTCCCCGGATGCGGTACGGGTCCGACGCCGCACACGGCGATCTCCGCGGCCTTCACCGGCGACGTCACGCTCTACGGGAAGGCTGACACCGGGGACGCCGATCCCACGATCAGGCAGGAGTTGAAGCCCGGCACGTATCCCATCACCGCGCACTGCGGGGCGAACCACACCGTGCAGGGACAGATCGCCGTAGCGGCCAACGTCCCCTCCGCGGGCCACCAGCAGGACCGGCGGACCGCGGACTACTGGCTGCTCGCATCGGCGGCCGTCATCCTGGCCGCCATCGCGGGCGCCGTCCTGCTGCGCAGGCGCGGACGAGGCTGACGCCTCGAGGAGGGCCCCGGTGTGCGTCAGAGAGGGGATGGCGTGAAAGCGAGGTTGTCGGCCTGCCGACGCAGCCGCGCGGCGTCCTGACCCGGTGGTACGCCGAACTGACGGCGGTACTCGCGGCTGAACTGCGACGCGCTGTCGTAGCCGACCGCGAACCCGACGGTGGCCACGTCTAGTGCGTCGCTGATCAGGAGCAGCCGCGCCTCCTGGAGGCGAATGCGCTTCTGGTACTGGATGGGCGTCATCGCGGTGACCGCGCGGAAGTGCCGGTGAAACGCCGACACGCTCATCGCCGACATCTGAGCCAGGTCGTCGATGCGGATCATGTCCGCGTGGTGGTCCCGGATCCACCGGATCGCCCGGCCGATGTGGGAGAGGCGGCTGTCCGCGAGGCCGATCTGGCGGACCATTCTCCCCTGCTCGCCGGTGATCAGCCGCCAGATGATCTCCCTTTCGATCATCGGCGCGAGCACCGGCACATCGGCCGGGCGGCCGAGCAGCCTGATCATTCGTACCAGCGCGTCGATGAGATCGTCCGACGCGTCGCTCACGGCCACGCCCAGCGGGGTCTCGGACCTGCGTCCGGCCTCACGCGAGTGCGCGGCGGATCCGGCCTCCATGAGGAGCGAGGCGATGACGGCGGGCCTGAGAGTGAGGCCGACGCCGAGGAAGGGCCTGTCCGGACTGGCCTGGGTGAAGTGGCCGGTGACGGGCACCCCGACCGAGACCACCAGGTACTGGCCCGCACCGTAGTCGTAGATCTGGTCGCCCAGGTTGAGACGTTTCGCGCCCTGGGCGACCACGGCCAGCACGGGGTCGGCGATGGTGGCCGTCGGAGGGGTCGGGTGGTCGACCACCGACAACAGCAGCCCGTCGATGGCGTGGCCGGGTCGTTCGGCGTAGTGGATGATCGAGGCGCGCAGTTCGTCCAGGGACACGTTCGATTGAAACACCACGAGTGGGTCCAGGCAATCGTCGCCCTGCCGAACTCGCCAGGATCGTGCAATGGACCGGCAGTATCGATCTAACGTTCCCGCAGCTGGCGGCGCTTTACTCGGGGGGTCGGTTTTCCACCCCTCGATCACGGGAGCACGATCATGCCGCTCGATTCCTACGTCAGCCTCGGCCGGTCCGGTCTCAAGGTGAGCCCCTTCTGCCTGGGCGCGATGAACTTCGGTGAGGACGGTGGGATGGGCTGCAGCGTCGAGGAGTCGCAGAAGATCCTGCAGACCTACCTCGACCGCGGCGGCAACTTCATCGACACCGCCAACTTCTACACCAACGGCCATTCGGAGAAGATTCTCGGCGACTTCTTCGCCCAGCACCCGGGGATGCGCGACCGTGTCGTCCTGGCGACCAAGTTCTTCGGCAACCTGCACCTGGGCGACCCCAACGGCGGTGGGGCCGGCCGCAAGGCCATCCTCGGGCAGCTGGAGGACTCGCTGCGCCGCCTGCAGACCGATTACATCGATCTGTACTGGTTGCACAACTACGACTGGTCCACGCCTGTGGAGGAGACCCTGCGGACGCTGGACGACCTCGTCACCGTGGGCAGGATCCGCTACGTCGGCTTCTCCGACACCCCGGCCTGGTTCACCGCGAAGGCGCACACCATGGCCCTGCTGCGCGGCTGGACACCCGTCACCGCGCTGCAGATGGAGTACTCCCTCCTGGAGCGCACGATCGAGGGAGAGCTGATCCCGCTCGCGCAGGACGCCGGTATGGGTGTTCTGCCCTGGAGCCCGCTCAAGAGCGGGTACCTGTCCGGGAAGTACACCCGTGGCAACGAGATCCCCGCCGACACCAGGCGCGCGGCGGTGCTCGGCACCCCCAGCGAGGCCCAGTACACGGTGATCGACGCGCTCGCCGCCGTCGCGGAGGAGGCCGGCGCGAGCCCCGCCGCGGTCGCTCTCGCCTGGGTCCACGGCCGCCCCGGCGTCAGCTCCACGATCATCGGCCCCCGCCGGATCGACCACCTCGAAGCGAACCTCGCCGGCCTGGAGGTGAAGCTGACCGAGGAGCAGATCGCCGTCCTGGACGACGTGTCGGCCCCCGCGCTGAACTTCCCCGCCGACCTCAACCGCCAGGTCGCCCCGATGCTCAAGTACGCAGGCGCCACCGTCGACGGACAGCGGACGTTCGCCTACCCGGCCCTGGTGGAGAGCACGGCCCGCTACTGAACCGGCCGACGCCGGACGAGACGCCTCAGCTCGTCCGGGTCAGGACGTAGTCGCAGAGCGCCATGAACGCCGTACGCGCCCGCAGGTCCGGCAGTGTCGCCAGCTCCTCACGGGCCTCGTCGACCCACTGCCGCAGGTCGGCGCGGGCGCGGCCCATGGCCGGGTGGGCGCGCAGCAGCGCGAGCGCCTCCGCGTGCCGCGCGTCGTCGGACAGGTCCGAGATGAGCAGCTCGCGCAGGTGCGCGTCGCCCGGGTCGGTGGACCGCAGGACGTGGAGTACGGGCAGCGTGTGGACGCCCTCCCGCAGATCGGTGCCGGGCGTCTTACCCGACTCATCCGACTCCGAGGAGACGTCGAGGATGTCGTCGGACAGCTGGAAGGCGATGCCGATCTTCTCGCACACCGACGTCAGCGTGCTCACGACCTCCGGGTCGGCGCCCGCGAGCAGCGCTCCCAGGTGCCCGGAGGCGGCGATGAGCGACCCCGTCTTGCCCGCGACGACGCCGAGATAGTGCTCCAGCGGGTCAGCGCCCTCGGGCGGCCCGGTGGTCTCCTCGATCTGGCCCTGGACCAGCCG
>DASQPY010000117.1:0-7126 GCA_035643735.1 Actinoallomurus sp.
TGCCGGGACGGCGGACAGCAGGTCGCCGGGTGCCTCCGCCTCTTTCGCGATCTTGCCGGGGACCAGGACGTCGACCCCGTACGGCCGGCCGCCCACGTGGTCGTCGATCCAGCGCAGCTCCTCCTCGAGGCGGTCGGGGGAGAAGGCCACCGCGCCGAGCACGCCGAGCCCACCCGCGTTCGTGACCGCGGCCACCACGTCCCGGCAGTGGCTGAAGGCGAACAGCGGGAACTCGATCCCGAATGTCTCGCAGACCTCTGTCCTCATGCGCGGCGCTCCTTGAACACGGGGTAGCTTTCGCCATCATCGGGGTGGACGAAGCTCGCGTACAGCGGCAGTCCTTCGCGAGGCCCTGTCACGCCGTCCAGCCTCGCGTACATCCAGGGCCCTTCGGCCAATTCGACCAGGGCCAGTGGCGCGGTCTGGCCGGTACGCGAGTGGGCGACGGCCCAGGACACCAGAACGGCCTCGCCGCTCGCCTCGGCCCAGGTCAGCTCGTCCGTGCCGCAGTCGGGACAGCCGGCCGCGTCAGGAGCGAACCACTGCCCGCACGCCTCGCAGCGCCGTACGACCAGCCGGCCGCCGGCGGCGCCGTCGAAGAAGGGGCCGGTACGGCCATCGCGGCGGATCGTGCCGATCGCGTCCTCGCCGGGATCGCGGGTCATCGCCGCCCCTTCGCGTGCGGGCTGACGATCAACGTCGCGTGGTGGTCGAGGATGCCGCCGTTGCCGCTGACGAGGATCACGTCGTTCCGTGGCGCCTGGCGGTCGCCGCCGTGGCCGCGCGCCTGGATCACCGCCTCCGACAGCGGGGTCATGCCCCACATGTAGTACGCCGACAGCTGCCCGCCGCCGGTGTTGACGGGCAGTGTCCCGCCGGGGCCCAGCACGCCGCTCGCTGCGAACGGGCCGCCCTCGCCCTTGGCGCAGAAACCGTAGTCCTCCAGCGTCACCAGGACGGTGAAGGTGTAGCAGTCATAGATCTGGCACACGTCGATCTCGGCCGTCGTGACCCCGGCCATCTTCATCGCCGCGGGCCCGGACAGTGCGGCGCCGGTGGTCAGCCCGAAGTCGCTGCCGCGCGTCAGCCGGTGGCCGGGGTGGCCCTGAGCCCATCCCCAGACGTGGACGGCGGGCCGGGCCAGGTCTCGCGCACGCTCGGCGCTCGTGACGATCACCGCGATGCCGCCGTTGGAGACGAGGCAGCAGTCGAGCAGGTGCAGCGGCTCGACGACCCAGCGGGACTCCTGGTGGTCGCGCAGCGAGATCGGCTCCCGCAGCTGCGCCCGCGGGTTGCCCTGGGCCCAGGCGCGGGTGGCGACGGCGATCGCGCCGAGCTGCTCGCTGGTGGTGCCGTACCGCTCCATGTGCCGCCGCGCGGCCAGGGCGTAGAACGTGTTGACGCTGCGGAACCCCAGTGCCGCCTGGAGCCCGCCGATCCCGTGCCACTCCTTCTCGTCGCGGTGGTAGGCCGAGCCCGAGGAGCGTTCGGGCTCCAGCGGCGCGTCGGCGAACACGCACGCGACCGCCGACGCCGCGCCGCTCTGGATCATCGCGGCGGCGTGGGAGACCATCGCGATGGCGGTCGCGCCGAAGGAGTTCATGTGCGTGAGCAGGCGCAGGTCGCGCAGTCCGAGAGCGCGGGCCAGTTCGATGCCGGGGGAGCCGGACATGCCGCTGCTCACGATCAGGCCGTCGAGGTCGGCCAGTGCCAGGCCGGCGTCCTCGGCCGCGGCGCGCACGGCGTCGGCGGCGAGCCGGCGCGGACTCTGGCCGTAGACCTTGCCGAGCTCCGTCATGCCCAGCCCGGCGATCGCGGTACCCGCCACGCAAGCCCCCCTCCTGCGGTCTGCTCCCGCTCCACCGTACCGAATCACATTCGGATAGGGCCAGGCGGCCAGTACCGGCAGAGCGGTGCGGCGCCTCCGGCACGCCGCCGTACGGGCGGCCGGACCGGGGCAGAGCCGTGCCGGACGCCCTGATGGCGGGCCTCGCCCGGGTCAGCCGAGGCCCGCCTTCGCCGTACGCGCGCCACCGGCCCGAACCGGCGGCGGTCGCGGTCAGGTACGGGCGAAGCGGTCCGTCGCCTCGATCAGGTGGTGCAGGATGCCCGGCTCCGTGTACGCGTGCCCGGCGTCGCCGACCAGGTGGAACTCCGCCTCCGGCCACGCCCGGTGCAGGTCCCAGGCCGTGGCCGCCGGCGTGGCCAGGTCGTAGCGGCCCTGGACGATCACGCACGGGATGTGGCGGATCTTGTCCACGTCGCGGATGAGCTGGTTCTCCTCCAAGAAACCCTCGTTCACGAAGTAGTGGTTCTCGATCCGGGAGAACGTCACCGCGAAGTCGTCACCGGAGTGCTCCCGGATCGTGTCCTCGTTCGGCAGCAGGTAGATCGTCGACCCCTCCCAAAGGCTCCACGCCTTCGCCGCCGGAAGCCGAATGTCCGGGTCGGGGTCGTTCAGCCGCGAGTGGAAGGCCGTGACCAGGTCGTCGCGCTCGTCCTCGGGGATCGGCGCGAGGAACTCCTCCCACAGATCCGGGAAGAGCAGTGACGCGCCCTCCTGGTAGTACCAGTAGATCTCGAACGGCCGCAGCAGGAAGATGCCGCGCAGCACCATCTCGGTGACCCGGTCCGGGTGCGTCTGCGCGTACGCCAGCGAGAGCGTGCTGCCCCACGATCCGCCGAAGACCAGCCACCGGTCGACGCCCAGGTGCTCGCGCAGCAGCTCCATGTCGGCGACGAGGTTCCACGTGGTGTTGTCCGACAACGAGACCGACGGGTCGCTGGCGGGCGGCAGGCTGCGCCCGCAGTTGCGCTGGTCGAACAGGATGATGCGGTACGCCTCCGGGTCGAACTGCCGGCGGTGGCCGGGTGAGCAGCCGGCACCCGGCCCGCCGTGCACCATGACGACGGGCTTGCCGGCGGGGTTCCCGCAGACCTCCCAGTAGACGCGGTCACCATCGCCGACATCGAGAAAACCTGAGTCGTACGGCTCGATCGGCGGATACAAAGTCCTCATGATCGATATTCTTTCATCCGCGATCTGACGGCTTCGTACAGTGATGCCGGATAGGCCGTCCGTTCGACCGTGCAGCTCACAGCCGTCAGACGTCATCCGTCATGGCCGGGTCAATTCGCGAGTGATACGCCACACGTTCTTGGACATGGCAGACAGCCTTGCGAGTCGCCCTTAGAGTTCCCTATGTGAGCGATCTCAATGGTTCGGGCGGTTCCTACGCCGAGGGCGGGGGGTCGTCGTGGTTGCCGAACAACGGCGCCCGGCCGGCCCACGGCGGCAGCGTGGATCAACCGGGCGAGGTCGTCGACCGGCTGAGGCAGATGGCGGACATGCTCGCCGGCGCGCTGGCGCAGGGCGAGCAGAAGGTCGCGGAGGCCAAGCAGGAGGCCGCGGGTCAGATCGCGGCCGCCCAGGCGGAGCACGAGAAGGCCAAGCAGGAGGCCGCCTCGGCGTGGCAGGAGGTCGAACGCCATCGCGCCCAGGCGCAGCAGGCACAGGCCACCGCGCGCCAGATGCTCGCCGAGCGGGAGAGCGCCAAGCAGGACGCGGCGGCCGCGCTGCAGGAGATCGAGCGCGCCCGCGCCCAGCACGACCAGCTGGACCACCGTGCCGAGCAGGCCGAGGCCGCCGTACGCCAGCTGATGACCGAGCGCGAGTCCGCTCAGCGTGACGCCGCGGCCATGCGCCAGGAGGTGCAGGCCGTACGGCAGCAGAAAGAGCAGGCCGAGGTGACCGCGCGCCAGCTGATGGCCGAGCGCGAGTCGGCCAAGCAGGACGCCGCCGCCATGCAGCAGGAGCTCGACCGCGTACGCGCCCAGCTCGAGGAGATGGGCCAGCGCGTCGAGCAGTCCGAGGCGGCCGTGCGCCAGGCCATCTCCGAACGCGAGTCGGCCAAGCAGGAGGCCAACACGGCCTGGCAGGAGGGACTGCGGGCACGCGCGCAGGCCGAGCAGTCCGAGGCCGCGATGCGCCAGGCCCTCGGCGAGCGCGACAACGCCCAGCGTGAGGCGGTCGGGGCGCGGCAGGAGACCGACCAGGCACTGGCCCAGGCGCGCCAGGCCGAGCAGCGCGTCGAGCAGTCCGAGGCCGCCGTACGCCAGATGATGTCCGAGCGTGAGTCCGCGCAGCGTGAGTCCGCGGGCGCGTGGCAGGAGGCCGAGCGCCTGCGCACCCAGTTCGAGCAGTCCGAGGCCGCGATGCGGCAGGCGTTCGTCGAGCGTGACCAGGCGCGGGCCGCGGCCGAGCAGTCCGAGGCCGCCGCGCGGCAGTCCATGGCCGAGCGCGACCAGATGCGCGAGGACCGCGACGAGGCGCACCGGTCCGCCGGCGAGGCGCAGAGCCTGCGCAAGGCGACCGAGGGCGAACGCGACCGGATCTCCAAGCACGCGGCGGACCTGGCCCAGGCACTGGAGACGGCCCAGGCCGAGCTCAACGCCCTGCGCAACAAGGTCTCGTCGCTGGAGGTCTCCTCGAAGGACGCGGAGGACGCCCGCCGCCGGATCCAGGACCTGGACGCCGAACGCCGGCGGGCGCTGGACTCGCTCAAGCAGGCCCAGAGCGACCGCGACTCCGCCGAGCTGGCACAGGCACGGGCCGCCTCGGAGCTCGCCCAGACCCAGCGCCGGGCCGAGGACGCCTCGCGCGAACGCGACCAGGCGCTCGCCCAGGCGCGCCAGGCGGGCAGCGAGCGCGACTCCATCACCCAGAAGCTCAAGGAGCGCGAGGAGTGGGTCGACCAGCTCGCCGAGGCGGTGACCCAGCAGCGCGACGCGCTGGCCGCGATGTCGGCCGAGCGTGACCAGGCGCGAAGCTCCGCCGACCAGGCCAGAAAGCTCATCGACGAGCTGACGGGTCAGCTGCGCACGATGTCTCCGGGCGCGGCGAGCGGAAGTTACGCGGGCGGTTACGGCTGATCTGATCGACGCGGCGCTGATCAGGCGCATCGCCTGTTATCCTGGTGGCCCGTGGAGATTGGCCGTTCACACCTCAGATGAACGTCGCCGCGACAACGACCACGGGAGCGTCCCTCTTGGCTTCGGCAGTTATTGGTGGGTCCGGGCGGACCACCAAGCACCTCTTCGTCACCGGCGGCGTCGCCTCAAGCCTCGGCAAGGGGCTTACGGCGTCCAGCCTCGGGCGACTTCTCAAATCGCGCGGCCTGCGCGTCACGATGCAGAAGCTCGACCCCTACCTCAACGTCGACCCCGGCACGATGAACCCCTTCCAGCACGGCGAGGTCTTCGTCACCGACGACGGCGCCGAGACCGACCTCGACGTCGGTCACTACGAGCGCTTCCTCGACACCGAGCTGCACGGCTCCGCGAACGTCACCACCGGCCAGGTCTACTCCAACGTGATCGCCAAGGAGCGGCGCGGGGAGTACCTCGGTGACACCGTGCAGGTCATCCCGCATATCACCAACGAGATCAAGGACCGGATCCGCGGCATGGCCGGTCCCGACGTCGACGTCGTCATCACCGAGGTCGGCGGCACGGTCGGCGACATCGAGTCGCTGCCGTTCCTGGAGTCGGTGCGCCAGATCCGGCATGAGATCGGCCGTGACAACTGCTTCTTCCTGCACGTGTCGCTGCTGCCCTACATCGGACCCTCCGGCGAGCTGAAGACCAAGCCGACGCAGCACTCGGTCGCGGCGCTGCGCAGCATCGGCATCCAGCCCGACGCCATCGTGTGCCGTTCGGACCGGCCCATCACCCAGGGCCTGAAGAACAAGATCAGCTTGATGTGCGACGTGGACGCCGAGGCCGTGGTCTCCGCGGTCGACGCGCCCAGCATCTACGACATTCCCAAGGTGCTGCACAGCGAGGGCCTGGACGCGTACGTCGTGCGCCGTCTGGGGCTGCCGTTCCGCGACGTCGACTGGAAGGAGTGGGACGACCTGCTCCACCGGGTGCACCAGCCCGCCAAAGAGGTCACGATCGCGCTCGTCGGCAAGTACATCGACCTGCCCGACGCGTACCTGTCGGTCACCGAGGCGCTGCGGCACGGCGGGTTCGCCCACGACACCCGGGTCAACATCCGCTGGGTCAAGAGCGACCGTTGCCAGACGCCCGAGTCGGCCGCGCGGGAGCTGAAGGGCGTCGACGGCATCCTGGTTCCCGGCGGCTTCGGCGTGCGCGGCATCGAGGGCAAGGTCGGCGCGGTCCGGCACGCACGCGAGAACCGCATCCCCACGCTCGGCATCTGCCTCGGCCTGCAGTGCATGGTCATCGAGGCGGCGCGGTCGCTCGCCGGTCTGACCGAGGCCAACAGCGCCGAGTTCGACGAGAAGGCCGCCGACCCGGTCATCGCGACCATGGCCGACCAGATCGACGTCGTGGCGGGAGAGCGTGACATGGGCGGCACGATGCGCCTCGGGCTCTACCCCGCCAACCTCGCCGGCGACTCCCTGGTGCGGGAGCTGTACGGCGGCGCCGAGAAGGTCGACGAACGCCATCGTCACCGCTACGAGGTCAACAACGCCTACCGCGACGACCTGACCGCGGCCGGTGTCGTCTTCTCCGGGCTGTCTCCCGACGGCCGCCTCGTCGAGTACGCAGAGCTGCCCCGCGACCAGCACCCGTTCTTCGTCGGCACACAGGCGCACCCCGAGTTCCGGTCCCGGCCGACCCGCCCGCACCCCCTGTTCGCCGGGCTCGTCGCCGCCGCCCTGGACGGAAAGAAGTGACCGCTCCCGACGGTTCGGGGCCGGCCGACGTCCCGGAGCGGTGGGAGGTCGCCGGCAGCGAGGTCAGGTTCAAGGGCCGCATCCTTCAGGTGCGCACCGACCGGGTGCGCATGCCGAACGGCGACACGACCGAGATCACCGAACGCGACGTCGTCGTGCATCCTGGGTCGGTGGGTGTGATCGGGCTCGATGACGCCGAGCGCGTTCTCCTCATCCGGCAGTACCGCCATCCGGTCGCTCACCTGCTGTGGGAGCCGCCCGCCGGGCTGCGCGACGTCGAGGGGGAGCCCACCTGGCGTACGGCGGCGCGCGAGCTGGCCGAGGAGGCCGGCTACCGGGCCCGCGAGTGGCACACGCTCCTGGACGTCTTCACCTCGCCCGGGATGACCAACGAGCGTGTGCGCATCTTCCTGGCGCGCGGG
>DASQPY010000118.1:0-5298 GCA_035643735.1 Actinoallomurus sp.
GGCGGGCCACCATCCCGACGAGACCATGGCACGCGTGTCACGCTCGGCCACCGTGAATGGATCTTGTACGGCGGACGAGGGAACTTCCCCATATGCCTGCCCCCAGACCACCAGGCAATGGTAAACGGATGACCATCACAAAGGCGATCACGAGAAAAGCTCAGATCCAGCGGGCCTCACGGTGCTGACGGCTTTTCTCCACGTACGCCGCGGGGGTGTACGCGAGCACGGCACGGTCGTCGTCGTTCAGCTCCCGCACCACTTTCCCGGGCACTCCCGCGACGAGTACGCCCGCGGGGATGGTCTTGCCCGGCGGCACGAGGGCGCCCGCGGCGACCAGCGACCCCGCGCCGATCCGCGCGCCGCCGAGCACGATCGCGCCGATTCCGATGAGCGAGCCGGTCTCGATGTGCGCGCCGTGCACCATCGCCTTGTGCCCGAGGCTGACCCGGTCCTCCAGTACCGCCGGCTCGCCCGGATCGGCGTGCAGGCAGGACAGGTCCTGGATGTTGCACTCCTCACCGACCACGATCTCCTCGTCCTCGCCACGCAGGACCGAGCCGTACCAGACGTTGGCGGCACGCCCCAGGGTCACCCGCCCGACGATGACGGCGCCCGCCGCGACCCACGCGTCGGGGTGGATCTGCGGCTCATGGTCACCGAGCACACCGCGGAAGAAGTCAGTCACGCTCCCTGAGTCTAGGAGCGAACGGACAGCGGCGAACGAGCACCGGGACTACGACACGCCTGGCCGCCGACGGAGCGGCTTGACCGAAACCTTCCCTGTGGATGGGACGGTTCTCCCACCCGAAGGGGTCATTTAGCGGTATATATCAAGTGCAGACTCTTGGGTCGCGACAGCGGAGAGTCACTAATTCTCACTAGACGCTGCATTCCCCTTGCGCGAAAGGGGTAGAAGCGTCGAGAGTCATCCCAGACCTACCTTCAACCCTTTGGGCCAATGAGCAACGAAGCCGAGATCCTGCCAAATCTCCTCCGCGAGGAGACGTTCGAGATCGTCATGCGCGGCTACAACCGCCGCCAGGTCGACGAATACATCGCCCGCACGCGCAACCAGATCCGCGAGCTCGAGGCACGGTTGTCCCGTGCGCTCGACGAGGTCGAACGCACCCGCCGGGAGATGACGGAGGTTCGCGAGACCCGCCGGCCGACCGGTGACGACCTCAGCGATCGCCTCCGTCAGATCATCAATCTGGCCGAGGAGGAGGCGCAGTCGAAGCTGGGCGACGCCGACCAGAAGGTCACCCAGATTCGCCAGGACGCCGAAAAAGAGGCCAAGCGCGTCATCGACGAGGCCCACGGCAAGTCCGAGCGGACGGTCGCCCAGGCCCAGGAGAACGCCAGCCACATGCTGTCGGCGGCCAAGCAGGAGTCCGAGAGGGTCCTGTCCAGCGCCAAGGAGGAGGCCGACAAGCTCCTCCTCGACACCCGTAACGAGGCCGAGCGCACCCTGACGAACGCCGAGCGCCGCGCCTCGGCCATCAACGAGGACGCCTCGGACCGGTTGACGCAGCTCACCCAGCAGCACTCGCAGGCACTGGGACGGCTCGGCGAGATCAGCGAGACCCTCGCCGGCCTGCTGCGCAACGAGGAGAAGGCCGGTCCGCTGGAGAAGATGGTGAGTGACATCGCCGCCGCGCCCCGGAAGAACAAGCAGGGCGACGGTCACGCGCCCGGCCGCCCACAGGGAAAGCCGCAGCAGCCGCAGGCCCAGCACGCGCGCCCCCAGCAGCAGGTGCCGCACGCTCAGCCGCCCGTCCAGCCCCACGCACAGCCGCAGCCGCCTGCACACGCACATCCGCAGGGCCAGGCGCACCCGATGCCGCCCGCCAGCCAGCCCGAACCGCAGCGGATCATCCAGGTTCCGCCGACTCCCCCCGCGGGCGACCCGGCGGAGTGAGCCCGGCACGTTGACACCGATCGCCCTGGCCGCCGCCGACCCGGCCGCCGGGGCGATCCGTTTCCGGGGGACGTCTGACAAATCCCTGTCCGGCTGCGCGACGCGCAGACGACGCCTCGCCGCGTTGTCGTCGGTCGCCGGCCAACACCAGGCCGATTCCCTCCTCCGCCTTGCGACGCGCCGCCTGAACGCCGGTCGCTACGAACCGGATCTGTCAGACACCCCCTAGAGTCTTGGTCTCGTGGGAACCCAAAAACGCCGCCAGCCGGGCGCGGGCACCGCGCGCCCCATCCACTACATGGGCAATCCCGTCCTCCGCACCGAAGGCGACCCCGTCACGACGTTCGACGCCGACCTGAGACGCCTGATCGACGACATGTTCGCCTCGATGTACGCAGCCGAGGGCGCGGGGCTCGCGGCGAACCAGATCGGTGTCTCACTCCAGGCGTTCGTCTACGACTGCGCCGACGACGCGGGACGGCGTCACGTCGGGCATGTCCTCAACCCCGCACTCGTGGCCGCCGACGGCGAGCTGGTCGAAGACGACGAGGGGTGCCTGTCACTGCCCGGCCTGCGATTCGCGACGCCCCGGTACACCCACGCCGTGGTCGAGGGGGTCGACATGACGGGCAAACCGATCCGCGTCGAGGGCACCGGCTACTTCGCGCGCTGTCTCCAGCATGAGAGCGGTCACCTCAAGGGCCAGCTGTACGTCGACACGCTCAAGGGCGCCACCCGCAAGGAGGCCCTGCGCGCCGTACGTTCCGCGACCTGGAGCGTGTGATCAGTCGTCGAAACGACCGGAGCGCCCCCGCTTGATCTGGCCGCGCCGCCGCTTGCCCTCGATGCGCCGCGCCTGCACGCGGCGGCTGGGCTTGGTCGGGCGCCGCGACTTGGGCGGAGGGGCGGTGGCCTCGGCGAGCAGCGCCGACAGCCGGTCCTTGGCCGCCTCGCGGTTGCGCAGTTGAGAGCGGTGCTCCTCGGCGCGGATGGTGATGACGCCGCCCACGAGGCGGCCCGCGAGGCGTTGCAACGCCCGGTCCTTGTACGTCTGCGGCAGCACCGCCGACCGGGCCACGTCGAAGGACAACTCCGCCGCGCTGTCGCTCGTGTTGACGTGCTGGCCGCCCGGCCCCGACGAACGCGAGAAACGCCAGCTGAGCTCGGCGTCAGGGATGACGACCGAACCGCGCACGCGTACTGGACCGGACATAGGACCGATTATCCCCGGCGCACGGCCCGGATGTCGTCCTGTTTTCGCCGCGGAGACGGGGGCTGGCAGCAAAGCAAGTGATTACTTACACTGAATTCATGGCACATGGCTCCGCCGGCCGGTCCGACGACGGCCGCTCCCTCCACGAGGATGGCCTCTTCCACGACGACGACCTGATCCGGGTGATCGGCCGCGAGGGCTTCCTCATCACAGCGGGCGGCGCGGCATCGCTCCTCCAGACCGCCCATCCGAAAATCGCCCAGGGCGTCTATGACCACAGCTACACGGCCGAGGATCCGCTCGGGCGGCTACGGGGCACGATGCAGTGGGTCTACGCGGTCGGGTTCGGCTCCCGCGCGGAGGCCGAACGCCTCAGCGGCGTCGTCCGGCGAATGCACGACCGCGTCACCGGCCCCGGCTACGCGGCCGGCGAACCGGAGCTGCAGGTCTGGGTCGCCGCCACGCTCTTCGCCACCGCCGTGCAGGCGTACGAGCTGGTCTTCCGCCGGCTGTCCCCGGACGAACTGGCCGCGTACTACGAGCAGACCAAGATCTACGCCACCATCCTCGGCTGCCCGTACGCGATGATGCCGGCCTACGCCGACTTCCGCGACTACTACGCCGAGATGATCGAGTCGCTACGGATCAGCGACGCGTCACGGGCCATCGCCCACCAGGTGCTGCATCCCAAGCTGCCCGGCGGCCCGCTGAACGGACCGGCGCTCGCCGCGATCCGGCTCATCACGGCCGGTCTGATGCCGGAGGCGATCCGGGACCAGTACGGCTGGCGGTGGGACCGGGCGCGCCGCGCGCGCTTCCGTCTGCTGATGGCCGCCGTGCGGCTCACCTACCCGCGCCTGCCGCTGCGCGTAAGGACCCTGCCTCGCGACCGCTACCTCAAGGACCTGCGCGAGCGTCTCCCCCGGGCCTCCGCCGCCGCGAACGGCTGAGGGTGGCCCCGGCGCGGGGCCACCCTCGGCACGGTTGTTACTCGCCCGACCACTCCGGCGGGCGCTTCTCGGCGAAGGCGGCGGCCCCCTCCATCGCGTCCTTGGACACGAAGACGGGGTTGATGATCTCGCCCTGCCTCGCGAACTGCTCCGCGCTGTCCCAGTCGGCCGACTCGACGATGACCCGCTTGGTCGCCGCGAGCGCCAGGGGTGCGTTCGCCGCGATCCTGGTGGCCAGCGCACGGGCCTCGGCCAGGGCCTCGCCGGGGGACGTGACCTTGTTGACCAGGCCGAGCTCGGCGAGGCGGGACGCCGGGTAGTGCTCGCCACTCAGCGCGAGCTCCATGGCCGCGTGGTACGGAATCCGCCGCGGCAACCGCAGCAGGCCACCCGCGCCGGCGACGAGTCCCCGCTTGACCTCCGGCAGCCCGAACTTCGCCTCGGACGATGCGACGATCATGTCGCAGGCCAGCGCGAGCTCGAAGCCGCCCGCCAGGGCGTACCCCTCGACGGCGGCGATGATCGGCTTGGCCGGCGGACGCTCGACGATGCCGCCGAACCCCCGCCCCTCCGCGATCGGGTTGTCGCCGATCAGGAAGCCCTTGAGGTCCATGCCGGCGCTGAACGTGCCGCCCGCGCCGGTCAGCACGAGGACGGACACGTCCTTGCGCGCGTCGAGCTCGTCGAGCGCGCTCGCCACGCCCTTCGCGACCGCGCCGTTGACCGCGTTCCTGGCCTCCGGACGGTTGATCGTGATGACGGCGACGCCGCCGTCGACCTCGGTCAGCACTGCATCCGACATGGCCGGTGACCTCACTTGGGCTGGAATCGGATGCCGCCGTCGAAGCGGACGGTCTCGGCGTTGACGTAGTCGTTCTCGATCAGCGAGCGCACCAGGTGGGCGAACTCCGCCGCGGTGCCCATCCGCTTGGGGAAGACGACCGGCGCCGCGAGCTTCTTCTTGAACTCCTCGGCCTGCTCGCCCTGCCCGTAGATCGGCGTGTCGATGATGCCGGGGCAGATCGTGTTGACGCGTACACCGACGGCGGCGAGGTCGCGGGCGGCGGGCACGGTCATCCCGACGATGCCGCCCTTCGACGCGGAGTAGGCGACCTGCCCGGTCTGGCCCTCCAGTGCGGCGACCGAGGCGGTGTTGATGACCACGCCCCGGGTGCCGTACTCGTCCAGCGCCTCGGTCTTGGCGATCGCCGCCG
>DASQPY010000119.1:0-4750 GCA_035643735.1 Actinoallomurus sp.
CCAAGGCCGCCGCCCTCGAAGGCGCTCCTCACGGTATCCGCGTGAACGTGGTGGCCCCCGGCTTCACCCAGACCGCCATGTACGAGCGCGTCACCGGCAGCGATGCGATACGCGGCGCCGTCAACGCGGTTCTGCCCATGCACCGGGCCGGAAGCCCGGAGGAGGTCGCCGACGCCGTGATATTCCTCGGCTCGGACAAAGCCGCCTACATCACCGGCCAGACCCTCACTCTGGACGGCGGCCTGATGGCCGGCTGGCCCCTGTTCCCCGCGGCCTGAACCCGCCCGTTCCACCCCGGGACCTCGGCCACCGACCGGCGGCGTCCCGTTCGCCAATGCCGGCGGCGGACAGGTCCTCCCGCTGGCGGCGCCGTACTCGGGGTTGGGCGTGCCGTCGGGGTGTTCATCATCGACGCCTGCACCCGCCCCTGGACCAGGACTGGCTGAACTACCAGCACGAGATCGGGCTACGCCACACTCGTACCAAAAAGAACGTCACCGACCACGCCGACTCCCTCGACCACATCCCTCTGCGGTACCTGCTCGCCTTCACCGCCGTCGTCATCGCCACCTCACGCGACTACCTGGCCGCCGCAGGCGCCTCACCCGAGCAGGTCGACCGCATGCACGCGGCCTTCACCAAATCCGTCATGCTGCACGTCACCGTCTGGACCCGGCCCTACGTCGACGCCGCCGACTGGTGACCGCAGGGCGGCGGACCAGATGAACCACAACCTGGCCACCGCGTCGCCACCGTGTGAGGATCTGATGCTCTCCATCGGTGGCCCGGCGCACGGGGAAAGGCGCTCTGATTGAAAGCGATGGCAGGCTTCGGTGTTCCCCTCTCGCGGCCGACGGTCATCACGTCCTCTGACGGCGTGACCCGGTGTAGCTGGGCGACCGAATCCGGCTTGGATCTCACCGGCTACCACGACGGCGAGTGGGGCACACCGACGAAAGATCCCTCGGCGTTGTTCGAGGCGCTGACGCTCACCTACTTCGAGAACGGGTTGTCGTGGGCGACCGTCTTCCGTAAACGCGACGCCTTCCGCCTCGCCTTCCGTGGCTTCGCGCCTGCCGCGGTGGCGGCGCTGACGCCCGCGGACGTCGACGCACTCATGGCCGACCGGTCGATCGTCCGCAACCGGGCGAAGATCGAGGCGACCGTGCACAATGCCAGGCTCGTGAGCTCCTCGCCTTCCTCCTTCGTCGAACTGGTGTGGGCTCATCGACCCACGGCACATCACGCGCTGCGTGTATGGGCGGACGGGCGGATGGACAGCCCGGAGTCGCGGCACCTCAGCAGAGAGCTCAAGTCACTGGGCTACCGGTTGGTCGGACCCGTGGTGGCGCACTCGTTCATGCAAACCGCCGGTATCGAGAACGGGCACTTCGACGGCTGCTTCCGTGCCCCGTCCGCAGACCCGGACCGGCCGGCTTCCCACTCTGGACCGGCGCGTTCCTGAAGCGGTAGAGGGGACTGCATCGGCTTAGAGCGCCCGGCAGTAGGCGTCACTTGAGCCTCTTGGTGGTTGGGCGGGTGTCCCAGCGGTATAGCGGGGTCGCGCGGCGGATGAGCATACGAAGCGTGATGATCGCGGCGGACAGGTAGAGGTAGAAGTCGACGACCCGGACGCGTTTTTCGGTGCAGCGCCGCAGCTTGCCGAAGCCGTTCATCCACGAGTGACTGCGCTCGACCACCCACCTTTTGCCGGCCTGGATCGGAGCGGGCACGCCCTTGCGGGCGATCTCGCCGGTGAAGCCGAGCGCGGTCAAGGCGGCGCGGGTCTTGTCGCTGTCATAGCCCCGGTCCAGGTTGACGTTGACCTGCTCGGGAAGCGGTCCGGCCTGTTCCTTCGCCGCCTCCAGGGTGGGTAGGAGCAGCGGCGAGTCGTGCCGGTCGGCCCCAGCTGAGACGATGCTGAGCGGAACACCGCGGGCCTCGGTGGCCACCGAGCGTTTCAGGCCTTGTTGCCTCGGTCCACTGGGGAGCGCCCGGAGGCCTCGCCGCCGCAGGGGGCCTTGGTGATGCAGCCGTCGACCGACAGTTCGCCCAGTTCAAGGCCGATCATCTGGTCGTAGGCCACCAGCGCCAGGGCGTGTACCTGCTCGGCTATCCCCAGCTCGGACCAGTACTTGACCCGGCGTCGGATCGTGCGGTCCGAGCAGCCGGGACTGGCGATACGTTCGTAGCCGGACCCGTGCACCAGGGCGGCGATGACGTGGTCGAACACGACGCGGTCCGGAGTGCGTGGGTTGTGGCAGCCCAACGGGTGGCTGTCCACATGCTCGGGCAGTAGCGCCACGAACTGGTCCCACACGGGTTCGAGCAGGCATGATGGCAGAACAGGCACGAGCCCTCCGGTGATCACTGAGCGTAGAGAACTCCATGATCACTGTGGCTCGTGCCTGTCCTACTGCCGGGGTGCCCCTGCGCCAACGGTGCGCCTACTGCCGGGCGCTCTTACTCCAGCCCGCATCGCCGAAGACCTGGGCGTGCTCGGGGCCGAGGACCACGAGCGCGCTGGTGGTCTCGTGGATGAGCGCGCCGGTCCGGCGGATGGTGTTCGCCAGGTCCAGGGCGAGCTGCTCGGGCACCCGGGTGTGGCGGGCCTCGATGTGCATGCAGGACCGGAAGACCAACGCGGTCACGGCGCTGTCGGAGGGCCTGAGGCCGTGTTCCACGTGCAGCGGTTCCCACGGGCTCTCTTCCTCGTTCTCGGCGATGCAGGCGGAGTACTTGCCCAGCGTGCCCTGGGTGGCCTGGTCGAGCAGGTGGGGACGGAGGCCGAACACGTTGATGGCGGTGAGCCGGATGGCGCGGCCGATCGTCGCGTTGGCCCGGAAACCCGAGCCGAAGACGTTGCCCTCGTTGTTCAAGCCGATGGCCGGCCGGACAGGCCCGTTCACGATCAGAAGCGGCGCCGTGCCCGTCGTGCTCTGCCAGATCCCCTTCTTCGGGTACGGCTCCTCGGCCACGGCCTCCCAGGCGGCCAGCACCACCGGGAAGTACTCCGGCAGGCAGCCGGCCATGGCCGCGTTGATGGCGGCGAGCCGTACCGTGCACCGCCGGTTCAGATGCGGCACCTCGAAGAGCACCTCGTCCGGTTTGCGGCGGGTCCGGGCCAGGAACTCGCCCAGGTACGACTCGGTGACCGGAACCACCGGCAGACCGTCGGTCCAGTCCTGCCGGGCGTAGTACTCGAGGGCGGCGCGGATCTCGCCGGCGTCGGCGACCGTACTCATGTCAGGAATCCGAGGATCCGGAGCACGTCGGGCAGCACCGCCCGCGCGCGGTCGCGCAGCTGCGCCGCGTCGAGGCTGGCCACCGGGTGCCGTACGGCGGCGAACCCGAACCCGGGGAAGCCCTGCACCTCGGGCATGGCGCGCCCGGAGGCCAGGAACGAGTCCGACACGATGCTCACGGTGGGCACTCCCGCCCGTTCCAGCAAGATCCCGTCGGCGACGGTGGCCGCGCTGCACGAACCGCAGTCGCCGACGGCCGTGACCACCAGATCGCACTCCTGCGCGATCTGCTTGATCATGTCCTCCTCCGCCGGCGTACCGAAGTAGCCCTTCCTGTACATGAGGGCTCCGCTCACGTCGTACCGGCCGCGAAGCTCGCCGGCGATCTCCGACAGCAGCACCTCGGCGTTCGGCTTGGTGTTGTCCAGCAGGCCGACGGTCAGCCCGCGGAGGCTGGCCGGTCGTGGCGCCAGGGTGCTGTCGGCGGACCGCTCGTCGGCGCCCGTGGGATCGAGTTTCTCAGGTCCTGTCATGACCCTGACCCTCGCTCCGGGTCGCCGCGCTGACCACCGGCATTTCCGTGTGCCGGAAGGCATGATTGAGGCGATATGCCGTGAGGCTCCTCCATCACCGAGTCGAAGCCGGCCTTCGCCGTACGGTGCAGCAGGTCCACGTCGCCGACGTGCAGGGCGACCGGGACGGTGGCGGTCTGGCAAAGACGGCCGCACGCGGCGGCGAGCGGGTCGACCCGGCCGCCGTGGCAGGGGTCCGCGTTCTGAGCTGGGAGTTGACGATCCCAATGAATCCCAACTATAACCAGGTAATCCCGAATTGATCCTGATGAAACGCGACATTGGATGGTGGCTCACGTGCCTGACCTGCTGGTTGGCGTGGACGTGGGGACCAGTTCCGTCAAGGTCGCCGTCTGCTCGGACGAAGGGCGGGAGCTTGCCCACGTCAGCGCGTCACTCGCCTGGCGGACGACGCCCGACGGCACCGAGATTGAGCCCGACCAAGTGCTGTCCGCGGTGCGCGCCGCCCTCGCCGACGCACTGGCGCTGGTTCCCGAGGGCCGGGTCGCCGCACTGGGCGTCGCGAGCATGGCCGAGTCCGGCGTACTGCTCGGACCGGACGACCGGCCGGTCGCGCCGCTCATCGCCTGGCATGACAGCCGCGACCGTGCGCAGGCCACGCTCCTGGCAGCCGACCTCGGTGAAGAAACGTTCGCGGCGGCGACCGGACTACCACTCAGCACGCAGTGGTCGCTGACCAAACACCGCTGGATGCGCGACACCGGCACGGGAGTCGACCGCGCCGTCCGCCGGCTGAACATCGCTGAATGGGTGGTGTACGCGCTCGGCGGAGAGCAGGCATCGGAGTACTCGCTCGCCTCCCGTACGGGCTGGCTGCACCTGCGCGACCAGACCTGGTGGCAGCCGGCACTCGACTGGTCCGGCACCGACCCCGCCATCCTTCCCCCGCTGGTCCAGGCCGGGACACCACTG
>DASQPY010000120.1:0-2748 GCA_035643735.1 Actinoallomurus sp.
CGGGGAGGTGGCGCCCGGTGGGGAATCCGTCTCCGGTGCGGGAGCGGTGCTCGCTGGTGGGCCGGGCTTCGCCGGATCTTCCGGTTCGCCGGCCTCGGGGTCGTTGCCGGATCGAGGCTCGCCGGGGGGTCGACTCACGTCCGCCTCCTCTGGGGGCGTCTGTCCCGGCAGGTGATTCTATTGGTTCGCAATGGCGATGAATAGCGCGAGCATCGGCATCCGTCCTGGTCGCCGAATGTAATTTCGGAGAATTCCAGAATCGCAAGGACGATGCCACGAAATGGCGCCGTATCCGGCCCTGGCCGACCAGGAAGTCGCCGGTGAGGTGGAACGCTCTGGCGAGCCCGCCCGACGCGGCGCAAATAGAAAATAATTCCTACCGAGTACCCATGGAACACGCGCGGGCCGACGCCGTCGACGACGCCATCGGAGCAGGTCAGCGTCCGTAACCGGGTTGACCGGATAAGCTGCAAGCGTTGTGTCTCATGGACCTCCGGCGAACGTCTCACCGTTCGCCTCGGACTCCTCGGCCGGCGTCGACCTCGCGCGGTCATCGCGGCGTGGATGGCGTGGTCGCAACCGTGAGTGGGATGTTCTCGCCGGACTGCTCGATGAGGCCGAGGACAGCCACGGCGGGGTGCTGCTGGTCGAGGGCGAGTCGGGCATGGGCAAGAGCCAGCTGCTCGGCGATGCCGCCGAGGCCGCGGCGCGGCGAGGGTTCATCCTCGCCCGCGGCGTGGCCGACGAGTCCTGCCGGTTGACGCCGCTGGCGCCGTTGATGACGGCGCTGGGGCAGTCGGCGCAGACGATGCGGGCCGATGGAACGCCGCCCCCGGACGCGGTCGATCAGCGGTTGTGGCTGGTGGAACGGTTGCAGGCGAGGCTGGAGGAACGCGCCGCACGTGGCCCGTTCCTCCTCACGCTCGATGATCTGCAGTGGGCCGACCCGACGACCCTGATGGCGTTGCGGTCGCTGGTGCCCGAGCTCGCCTCGTACCCGCTTGTGTGGATCCTTTCCCGGACGACCGGCGGGCTGGAGTCGGACGTGGACCGGCTGTACGGGCTGCTGGAGCGCGACGGCGCCACGCGGATCGTGCTGAAGGCGCTGGACGACGAGGCGGTGGCGGAGATCGTCACAGACGTGTTCGGCGTGCCGCCGGAGCCGGAGCTGCTCGCGCTGGCGGCCGGTGCGGGAGGCAACCCGTTCATGCTGGTCGAGTTGCTTCTGGGGCTCCGCGACGAGGACGCGGTCGAGATCGAGGGCGGTCACGCCCGCCTGGTCTCGGGACGGCTGCCCCAGCGGCTGCACGAGACCGCGCGCAGCCGCCTGAGCCGGCTGTCCGCGCGCACGCGTCACCTGCTCCAGGTGGCGGCCGTTCTGGGGCGTTCGTTCGACGCCTACGACCTCGCCGACATGCTCGGCGAACCCAGCAGCCAGCTGCTGCCCGCGCTGGAGGAGGCCGAGGCGGCGGGCGTCATCGTGCCCACCGGGGACCTGCTGACCTTCCGGCACGACCTGTTGTGGCGGGCCGTGAGCGGGACCCTCACCGCCTCGGTGTGCCGCGCCCTGCATCGGCAGGCCGGAGAGATGCTGCTGAGACGTGGTGGCTCGGCCATGCCCGCCGCCACCCACCTGATGTCTTACGCCCATCCGGGGGACGCGTCCGTCCTCGCCGGACTCGACCAGGCGATACACGAGGTGCTGCCGTCCTCGCCACAGACCGCGGCCGAGCTCGCCGTGCGTGCTCTCGATCTCACCGATGCGGGCGACTCCAGCAGGTTCGACCGTACGGTGACCGCGGTGTTCGCCCTGACGACCGCGGGACGGCTGCCGGAGGCGGCCGAGTTCGCCCGCGCCGCTTTGAACCAGTTCACGCTGCCGTGCCAGGTCGCGCGCCTGCGCTACGAACTGGCGTACGCCCTGCTGCTGTCCGGGCGGCCGGTGCGGGCGGTGGCCGAGGCCGAGGAGGCGCTCCGCCAGGAGGACCTCCCCTGCGAGCTGCGGGGCCTCGCCCTGCAGGTGCTGTTCCGCTCCTTGTACGCGAGCCATGAGTACGGCCGGGGACTGGAGCGGGCACGCGCCGTCGTGGCCGACCAGGAGTACCCGAGCCAGTCCGCCCGGGTCGGCGCGCACATGCTGCTCTCCTACGCCGCCTGGGGAGAAGGGCGGGCCGAGCGCGGGCTGGACCACATCCGCGAGGCGGTCCGCATCACCGCGGGTGACCCGGTCCAGGCCAGGCGCGCGCATCCGCGGATGTTCCTGGCCACCTTCCTCACGGACATGCGGCGGTTCGAGGAGGCGGAGTCCCATCTCCAGATCTCGATCGAGGAGATCAGCGCGCTCGGGCACGCCGCCTACGCCGCCAGCCCGGCGATCTTCCGTGGCCGGCTGCGCCTCGCCGAGGGACTGCTCGACGACGCCGAGGTCGAGGTCCAGGCCGGCCTGGCGATGGCCGACGAGATGGGCATGGACGCGTTCGTGCTGGTGGGGCTCGCGGTGCTCACCATCGTCGCGCTGCGCCGTGGCGACATCGACGCCGCAGCCGGGTACGCGCGGGCCTACGCGTCCCGGCACCGGGCGGGTCAGGGCGCGATGTACGGATTCGCCTGGGGGGCCTGGGCCATGGCCCTGCTCGCCGAGGCACAGGAGGGCCCGGCGAGGGCCATCGAGCTGCTGGGGCTCGCCTACGCCGATCCCAGCGAGCGGCGCTGGCTCCTGATGGCCGAGCCCGACGCCGCCGCCTGGAT